>JAHDBX010000222.1 GCA_020630145.1 Gammaproteobacteria bacterium
GTGGATGTTATTACTTGCCCAGTTGATGCAGTAACAACGAATGCTGCGGGTAGTTGTGATATACAAGCGCAAGCTGTTGCGCCTGTGTTTACTATTCCAGCAGGCACTGGTACATCGTATTATCTGGACATCACATTGAATGATGGCCCCGCTGAAAACTTATTTGCTAACCATTTACCTATAGACCCTATGCTTAATGGCGTATTGGGTATTAGTAAAACAACATCACTAAAAAATGTAGTACGAGGTCAGTTGGTTCCGTATAGCATTATATTAACGGAAACTTTAGGTGTTACCTTAAGCGGCTTAGAAATTAGAGATACCATACCTGCTGGTTTTAAATATGTTACTGGATCAGCAACGGTTGACGGTGTGCCGCAAGAACCGATAAGTGCGGGTACTAATAATGGACGTGATTTAGTATGGAATAATATTTCTTTGCCAGTAGGCGGCGTGAGTGAAATTAGGGTTTTACTTGCTGTAGGTTCTGGTGTGGGTACAGGTGAATATACGAATATAGCGCAGGCATTTGTGAGTATTCTTAATGATGCAGCTTCTGGTATAGGTAGCGCTACTGTTAGAGTCATACCGGATCCAATATTTGACTGTAGTGATATTACAGGTAAAGTATTTGATGATAAAAATGCGGATGGCTATCAAAACCAAGGTGAGCAAGGCATTGCAAATGTTCGGGTGGTGTCAGCCAAAGGCCTTATTACAACTACAGACAAATACGGTCGCTACCATGTGACATGTGCTGCTGTACCAGATGAACAGCGTGGCAGTAACTTTATATTGAAAGTCGATGAACGTTCGTTACCATCGGGTTATCGTATGACAACAGAAAACCCACGTGTAATTAAGTTAACTCGTGGTAAAGCAACGAAGTTTAATTTTGGTGCGAGTATCCATCGGGTTGTACGCATAGATTTAAATGATGCCGCTTTTATTGATGATAAGGCTGAATTAAAAGATTACTGGAAGCCTACATTAAATAAACTTTATGAAGAGCTTCAAAAAGGCCCTGCCGTATTGCGCTTGTCTTATGTGGGTGATATCGAGTCTGAGAAACTTGCTTTAGCAAGGCTAGAGAATATACGCAGTATTATTGAGTCTACATGGAATGACATGGCTTGCTGTTATAACTTAACAATAGAAACAGAGTTATATTGGCGACGAGGTAAACCGGTAGAAGCGTTTAAAGGTGGAGCTAAATGAAAAATATTTTAGCCTCACTTTTAACTACAATGCCAATGCTTACCATTTTAGCTGTAAGCACTGCCGCGCATGCTCAGAAAGACGATTGGATGCAGCCTTATCTTTGTGATGATGAAGAGTTTTGCAAGTTACCCGTTGACTGCGAAGAAGAGGACTTAACTGACAAGCAATGCAAGCAACTTAAAAAGGCGCAAGCCCAGTCACGTAATAGAGGGGCCGTAGTAGACGATGCTGAAGTGCATGATAACGGTCGTTGGCGTTCATCGTATACACAAAATACAGAGCAGTTGTTACCTAGTGAACAATTTACTTTATGGTTGCAGCATAGTAAGGAAGATGTTGAAGCTTTAGATAAGAAAACAGAAGTTGTTTATCAAAAGTCATTTCGCGACAAAATTGAAACAGTTAAGGTAACTGATTTAGTAAAAAATATTCAATTTATTTCCGGTAAAACGGATATCCCTGAAGAATTTGTACAGATTTTACGTGATGTTTTAAATGGCATGAGTGCACGTAACAATGTTAGATTGCATTTTATTGGTCATACTGATAATGATAGATTGTCAGCGCGCTCAAAAGCTATTTACGGTGATAATTTAGGTTTATCAAAATCACGGGCTGAACAGGTTGCATTATATTTTCAGCGTGAACTGCGTTTGCCTTCGTCTTCAATATCATATGAAGGTCGTGGTTCTACAGAGCCACTAGGCGATAATAATACTAGCTTAGGCAAAGCATTGAATCGACGCGTTGCTGTTGAAGTATGGTATGACGATATTACTGAAGAAGAATTCAATGAAGCGGTCATTGTAAAAGACGATGCCACTCGACGCATAGAGGTCTGTCGAGTTCAAGAACGTTGTATCTTTAAACGTAGAGCAGGCGTAGTTAAGAAAGCCCAAATTAGACATTCAATCAAGCCTTTAACGGTTACAGAAGACCGTTTGGCTTTGCCTAATAATTATTTGCAAAGCATCAGACGTTTGTTGAACGAATATAACGATAGACAAGGTCTACAGTTACGCTTTGTAGGTCATACAGATAATGCGCCATTAACCGAAACACAAAAGAAAATTTATGGTAATCATGTTGATTTTACAAAGTCTATAGCGCAGCGTGTCTCGCAGTTGGTTGTTGATAACCTGCGCCTTTCACCTAGCTCAGTATCCTTTGATGGTAAAGGTGGTGTTCGTCCTATTGCAAGTAATTTGACTGTGCAAGGACGTGCATTAAACAAACGCATAGAAGTTGAAGTTTGGTATGACATAGTCAATGAAGATGAGTCTCTAGAAGCGCAGGTTTGTCCTGATGATGGCGATGCAGAAATTGTCGACGTAATATATCAAGGTGATAAACCAGTAGTGCAATTTAAGGATGGTAAGCCTGTATATCCGCAAGGCCTAGAGCAACGTATTAAGCGTGTTTTAAAATCATTAGAATCTAAAAGTAATGTGCGCTTACATTTTGTTGGGCATACAAGTAATGCATCACTAACAAGAAGACAAGCCGGTATTTATCCAAGCCATAAAGAATTGTCATCAAGCAGAGCTAAAATAGTTATGAATGATGTCAAAGCTTATCTGGAGTTGGAGCGTAAACAATACTTTTATGAAGGTAGAGGTTTTACCGAACCTGTAGGTAAAGATAAATCTATTTTTGATAGTAAAGTATTTGCTGTAGGTTCCTCTAAAGAGAAGGGTGCAGCGGATCCGCGTGATGAACGTGTTGAAATAGAATTTCACTATGACGAGTTAGCCATTCTTGATCAAGATAAAGATATTGAGATTGTCCGTGTTAATAAGCGAGAAAATGCTGTAAGCCCGTATTCTTTATTACCTGTACGTATAAGTGTAGATGGTAATAGTATAGATGGTACACGTATTCATTCAGCGGATATTCAACGTTGTACAGATGTGGCCTTAGAAAAATCTGAAGTTCAGCTTAGTTATGATAGTTATAAGGCTGAGCCTAAACTGCACGTTGATGCAGTCAATACGAGCGTATTGGATGTCGATAATATTGATACTCAAGAGCAAGAGAATTTGATGCAGTTTGTTACATACTCAAACTATGCTGCGTTTATACAAAAGTCAGAAATACGCATTTTTAACCCCCTACAGTCTTTACGTTCTAAACCATTGGCAGTCATACCTGTTGATGAAAATAACTATGCTGAATGGCAAGTTGAAGAGTTACCTTTATCGTTTCTTGGCGCTAAAAAAGACCTTGTTTATGTGTTACGTGCTTATGATGAGAAAGGTAATTTTGATGAAACAGAGCCTAAAAGCTTCTGGGTGCTAATCAAAGATTTGCCTATTGAAAAGCGTACCGTAGAAGAGTCGAGATTGTCTATTTATGGTGGCTCAAGTTTGCGCAAGCAATCTATTGCTATTAATGGTGGCAGCGTACATGTTTATGGTGAAAGTATACCTGAAGGGCATCAGGTATGGGCATTTAATCAAGTTTTACCTGTTTCAGCACAAAGTGATTTTGTTATTGAACAAATTGTTCCATATGGGCAGCATGCAGTAGAAGTATCTATACTGGATTCGGCAGGTAGTGGTAATTTATTTGTACGTAATTTGCAGTTAAAACAGGATAAATGGTTTACTGTAGGTATAGCTGATTTTACTTTGGGCAGAGATAATACTAGTGGCCCGGCTAGCTTGGTGACAAATGATGATACGCATTTTGAAGATGATGTATATAGCGATGGCCGCTTAGCTTTTTATACAAAAGGTGAAACAAAGTCCGGTTTGAAAATTACAGCTAGTGTTGATACTGGAGAAACATCGAGTGAAGATTT
>JAHDBX010000223.1 GCA_020630145.1 Gammaproteobacteria bacterium
GCAACCAGGGGTAAATTGCAAAATTACCTTGGGCTGCTATTTGATTTTTGCACAAAAGGCAAAGTCTGAATCGACATGCGCAAATACATGCATAAAATGATAAGCAAATTTGTAAAGAAATATGCATCATCTGATACTGATCAGCCCGATTTAAATCGTCGTGGCGATCAATTTATAGGCAAGATATATACTTTACATGATGCTATTGAGAATGGTTCTGGTCGCGT
The DNA here is from genome assembly GCA_020630145.1 of Gammaproteobacteria bacterium. GTDB lineage: Bacteria > Pseudomonadota > Gammaproteobacteria > HTCC5015 > HTCC5015 > JAHDBX01. Next base: position 228 of record JAHDBX010000223.1, read on the forward strand.
TAAAGTTGATGACAGCTTTTGGCGGGTAGAAGGTGAAGCTTTGCCTGCAGGTACAAAGGTTAAAGTTACAGCGATGAATGGCGCATCTTTAGTTGTTGAGCCTGCAGAGTAGTAGAATTTTAGTTTTGTATGTAGCGTTTAATGGCTTGGCGAATCATGGTGCCGATGCTTGTACCTTGTTTGTCAGCCATCGCTTTTAGTGTGTAGAGGTCGTCGGCCTCTACGTCTAAGGAAACACGCTTTACACGGCGACGTGTATTGCCCATTTCCGTTTGGCCCTCTGTAATTGTCTTATCTAAACGGCTAGAAACAGGGTTGTTCCACATTTCAGCTTTGCTTGTGCCCATTAATTGCGCTCGAGTCTCATCGCTGGCATCTTCGATAGGTTCTGCTCGTAAAGTAGCAAAGTCGATAACCCACTGATCTCGGCTTAAAAATCGTGTGCTGGTGATAAAGGCGTTATATGTTCGCTTGATATTGCTAGGGTCCAACAGATTGTCACTAATTTCACGTGGCACCCGCATTTTACTCAGCGCGGTTTTGAGTTGGTTGGCTTGATCGTTGTTAATAGCTTGCATAATTTCCTTGTTCGGTCGTCATAATATTGTATTTACAGCAGCTGTCTTAAGTGCAGCTTTAATTTGACGTATTGTAGCGCTTTTTAATTAAAAGAATTGTGAAACAATAATAATTTTACAATTTTTGTATATTTCCTTTGAAAACACACTATAAAGTGTTTTTTGTTGTTTAAAGCCACTATATTTACCGACTTTTGCTGCTAAAGAGGCTGTTTTGCGGTATGATTCGCCTTTTTTAAGGCTAATAATTTTATCGTTTTAGCCGATTTTTCAAACCCACCAATGAGAATCTACGAATCATGTTTGATACCAAGCAATCTATAGCCGATTTTGATGCTGAAATTTGGGAATCTATCCAAGCTGAAGAGCGTCGCCAAGAAGAACATATTGAGTTAATTGCCTCTGAAAACTATACCAGCCCACGCGTAATGGCGGCTCAGGGCAGTGTATTAACGAATAAGTATGCTGAAGGCTATCCGGGCAAGCGTTATTATGGTGGTTGTGAGTATGTTGATACTGCAGAACACCTAGCGATAGAACGTTTGAAAACGCTTTTTGGTGCTGATTACGCCAATGTACAGCCACATTCTGGCTCACAAGCCAATGCTGCTGTTTATTTTGCCTTGTTGCAGCCGGGTGATACGATTTTAGGCATGAGTTTAGCTGATGGTGGTCACTTAACGCATGGTTCTAAAGTGAGCTTTTCGGGTAAGTTTTATAATGCGGTTCAGTATGGTTTAAACCCTGAAACTGGTTTAATCGATTATGATCAAATTGATGCCTTAGCTGATGAGCATAAACCGAAAATGATTATTGGCGGTTTCTCAGCGTACTCGCAAGTTGTTGATTGGGAGCGTATGAAGAAGACGGCTGATAGAGTGGGTGCTTATTTTGTGGTGGATATGGCGCATGTTGCAGGTTTAATTGCCGCGGATGTTTATCCAAACCCTGTACCTTATGCTGATGTTGTTATGTCGACAACGCATAAAACATTACGTGGTCCACGTGGTGGTATTATTTTGGCTAAAGCTAACCCAGAGATTGAAAAGAAACTAAACTCTCTAGTATTTCCGGGTACGCAAGGTGGCCCATTGATGCATGTAATTGCAGGTAAGGCGATTGCTTTTAAAGAAGCCTTAGAACCTGAATTTAAAACGTATCAGCAGCAAGTCGTTAAGAATGCTAAAGCAATGGCGAAAGTTTTACTGGACCGTGGATACAATATTGTATCGGGTGGAACGGAAAATCATTTATTCCTCGTTGATTTGATTAATAAAGGTATTACAGGTAAAGAAGCTGATGCAGCTTTAGGTCTTGCTAATATTACGGTTAATAAAAACTCAGTGCCTAATGATCCTCAATCACCGTTTGTTACAAGTGGTTTACGTATAGGTTCACCTGCAATTACTACTCGCGGTTTTAAAGAAGCTGAGTGTGAGCAACTTGCAAGCTGGATTTGTAATGTATTAGATGATGTTAACAACGCTGATACTATCGCTAAAGTAAAAGCTGATGTACTTGAATTATGCAGCCGCTTTCCGGTGTATAAATAGATTAGGTGCATAGATGCATTGCCCTTTTTGCGGAGCAGATGATACAAAGGTTATCGACTCACGTTTAGCAAGTGAAGGTCAGCAAGTTAGACGGCGTCGTGAGTGCCCGGAATGTTCTGAGCGCTATACGACGTATGAACAGGCGGAACTTAATTTGCCGCGCATTATTAAGTCTAATGGTGCGCGCGAACCGTTTATGGAAGAGAAGTTACGTGCAGGTTTAATGCGTGCTTTAGAAAAACGGCCTGTGCCAACGGATCAAATAGAATCATCTATTGATCATATTCGTCACCAGCTTTTAGCGGGTGGTGAACGTGAAATACCATCACGTCGTTTAGGTGAGCTAGTTATGCATGAGTTACGTGTGTTAGATCATGTTGCGTATATTCGTTTTGCTTCTGTTTACATGAGTTTTGATGATATTGAGTCTTTCCGTGAAGTTGTTAATCGCTTAGAAAAAGATCCTACGCCTGAAACGCGACGTCATCAAATTTCCTTATTAAATGAAGACTAATGACAAGACCGCTTGATGTAGAAGCAAGTGATAAAGCTTTTATGGCGAAGGCTATTCAGTTAGCTCGCCGTGGCTTGTTCAGTTGCGACCCTAATCCTCGAGTGGGCTGCGTCTTAGTAAAAGAGGGTATTGTTATTGGTGAGGGTTGGCATGCTAAAGCTGGTGAAGCGCATGCAGAAGTGATGGCTTTGCAGTCAGCTCAAATTAATAACCCTAACTATATAGCCGGCAGTACGGCATATGTGACCTTAGAGCCTTGTTGTCATACGGGTAAAACGCCGCCCTGTGTGCAAGCCTTGATTCAAGCAGATGTTGCACGTGTTGTTGTTGCAATGGCTGACCCTAATCCGCTTGTATCTGGTAAAGGTATGCAGGCATTAGAACAGGCGGGTATCGTTGTTATGCAAGGTGTTTTGCAAAACGAAGCTGAAGCACTTAACCCTGGTTTTATTAAACGCATGCGCTTTGGTATGCCTTATGTACGTTTAAAAATGGCAGCGAGTTTAGATGGTAAAACCGCGCTTAATAATGGTGAGAGTAAATGGCTTACCTCAAATGCAGCACGCGATGATGTGCAGCGTTTAAGGGCAAGAAGCTCCGCAATACTAACGGGTGTTGCTACGGTGTTAGCTGATGACCCTAATTTGAATGTACGTATATTAGATGGTTACGCTATAGAGTTAGCTGATGTACGACAACCTCTAAGAGTGGTACTTGATAGTGAGTTGCGTACACCTATTGATGCAAAATTATTAACGCAGCGAGGCGAAGTGTTATTGGTTACGCTTGAGGATAGTGATGTTGGCAAAGTAGAAGGCTTGCGTTCTACTACAACAGAAGTCATACGCATGCCAAGTAATGAGCAATCTCAAATTGATTTACCTACATTGATGTCTGTATTGGCTGAAGCTGAAATTAATGAGTTAATGGTAGAGTGTGGGCAAACGCTGGCGGGCTCATTATTGCAAGAGAATTTAGTCGATGAATTAGTTTTGTATTTGGCGCCACACCTTATCGGCAATAAGGCAAAAGGTTTATTTGAGCTGCCTGAGCTACACGATATGCAAGGCCGTATGGCCTTGGATGTTATTGATACACGTTTGTTTGGTAACGATTTACGTATTGTTGCTAA
>JAHDBX010000224.1 GCA_020630145.1 Gammaproteobacteria bacterium
GAGATTGAATAGGGATTTGAAGTTAGTTGGCGTATGTCAGTATTTTCTTCAAAGGCCCATCAGAAACTGTATAAGGAGCATGAGGTGCAAACATCGTTGAAACAAGCGTACTATTTTTAAGTTCGTCATGAAGTTGTAGGCCTTTGCTTATATATTCATCTGCATTATTCGCCCACACTGTTGGAAAATCAATCGTAATAAGGCCGACTACGCCACGCATATTACTATCATGCAGTGCCTTGGCCACAATGTCAGGAAAGAAATACATGTCTGCAAAACAAGTGGTGCCACTTAATAACATTTCAGCTATAGCTAATTTACTGCCATCAGTAACAAATTGTTCATTCACAAATTGTCCTTCGGCTGGCCATATACGCTTTTCAAGCCAGTCCATCAAAGACATGTCATCGCCAAAACCTCTTAATAAGGTCATTGCGGCATGACAGTGGGCATTAATTAAGCCCGGTAACAGAATGTGATTAGGCATTTCTTGAACTAGGTCAGCCGTATATTTTTGTTTGGCGTCTTTGCTCGGCAAAATATCGATAATTTTACCGTTTTCAATAGCTATGCTATGTTCATTGAGCACCGTTCCTTCTGGAACTACAGGGATAACCCAGCTAGCTGAAACTAAGCTGTCAATGTGGCTTTTCATGGCTTTGTTATTAAGTAATTAAACATAAGCTAATTGTAACATTGTTAAAAAACATTATGCTTAACGGCATTGTTTAAACTCCAAAGTAATTCGCGTATTATGTCGCCTTTAATTAATGATTGGAGAAACGCATGCCTAGAGCAAGTGCAAGACATATTTTAGTTGAAACTGAAGAGCAGTGTGCGCAACTAAAACAAGATATAGCTGGTGGTAATGACTTTGCAGCTGTAGCAAAAGAACACTCTAAATGCCCATCAGGTGCCCAAGGTGGCGAATTGGGTGAATTTAGTCAGGGTCAAATGGTGCCTGAGTTTGATAAGGTTGTATTTAATGACGACTTAAATGTTGTACACGGTCCAATCAAAACACAGTTTGGTTACCATTTATTAGAAACAACTTCTCGTACCGACTAATTATTTAGGCTATATACATGCCCATTAAAAAGCTTCCCTCCCAGCTTATAAACCAAATTGCAGCTGGTGAGGTTATAGAAAGGCCGGCATCAATTGTTAAAGAGTTGCTTGAAAACAGTATTGATGCTGGTGCTGGGCATATTGAGCTTGATATAGAGGCGGGCGGCGTTCGTTTAATTAGAGTAAAAGATGACGGTAAAGGCATTTCTAAGCAAGAACTGCCTTTAGCTTTAGAGCGTCATGCGACAAGTAAAATTAATGAGTTAGATGACTTGGCGGGTGTTGAAACCTTGGGGTTTCGAGGAGAAGCTTTACCTAGTATAGCGTCAGTAGCAAAATTAGATCTTAGTTCACGTACGCTTGATGATGAGCACGGGTGGGCTATACAGGTTGACCAAAATGGTGTTTTGTCAGATCCATCGCCATTACCTATGTCTGTAGGTACTACAGTTACTGTAGAAGAGTTATTTTTTAATGTACCAGCCAGACGTAAATTTTTAAAGGCTGAAAAAACAGAGTTTAGTCATATTGAGCAATTACTGTTCCGCATGGCAATGGCTCAACCTGGTATCAGCTTTATCTTAAGAAATAATGGTAAGGAAGTGCGTCGTATTGCCGCTGCCAGTAACAATGAAACATTAAAACAGCGTATTGCTGCTATTTGCGGAAAAGAGTTTGTTGAGCAAAGCCTTTATGTCGAGTCTGAACAAAGTGATTTACGTATTTGGGGTTGGATTAGTACACCAACGTTTTCTCGCTCACAAGCTGATATGCAATATTTCTTTGTGAATGGTCGTGCGGTACGCGACAAAGTTATTATGCATGCAGTAAAAAATGCTTATCACGATGTTCTGTTTCATGGTAGGCAGCCGGCCTATGTATTGTATTTAGATATGCCATACGATGGTGTTGATGTGAATGCGCACCCAACCAAGTATGAAGTACGTTTTAGAGAATCACAAAAAATTTATGGTTTTTTGCGTCATTCTGTTAAAACACAGCTTAGTGATGCAAGAGCAGGGTCTACACCTACGCCCGTTTTAAAAGCGGCAATAGATACTAGCAGTGATTCTTTGGTTGAGAATAAGCATTTACCATTTGAATACAGCAAAGAGGGTATGGCAGTTAGTCCGAGTTATTCGTCGGTTAATACCGCATCTAGTGCTTCGTCTAGTAATATTGGGGTTAAAGAGTGGGAGAGTGTTTACCAGAATACATCAGCTTCAATAGATGAAAGTGATAGTCCTATACCGACTTTAGGTTATGCTGTTGCGCAGTTGCATGGTATTTATATATTGGCACAAAATGAAGCTGGCTTAGCATTGGTTGATATTCATGCAGCGCATGAGCGCATTACTTACGAAAAGCTAAAGCAGGCATATAGTGGTCAAGCTATTCAAAGACAGCCTTTGTTATTGCCTAAAAATATTGTTGTCTCTGAGAAAGAAGCTGATGCAGTTGATGAGCAGCTTGATGAGATAGCAAAATTTGGTTTTCTGCTACGCCGCGTCGGGGTCAATGATATTCAGATTGAAGAAATTCCTGCCTTATTGTTGGCTGATAATATTGAGCAATTAATTAAAGATGTGATTGCAGATATGATTAGTCATAATGATTTGAGTCGTTTGCAGAATCAGTCTGAGGAATGGCTTTCGAGCATGGCATGTTATGGCTCGGTGAGAGCAAACCGGCAATTAACATTGCCAGAAATGAACGCATTGCTTAGAGATATGGAAATTACTGAGCGTAGCGCACAATGTAATCATGGGCGTCCAACATGGGTACAGCTTACTATTAAGCAACTAGATAGTTTATTTAAACGAGGGCAATAGTATTAGTACCTTAAGCCAATCTGATAAGCCTACCGTTGTAGCCATTATGGGGCCTACTGCAAGCGGTAAAACAGATCTGGCGATTGAAATAGCTAAACGTCAAGCGAGCGATTTAATTAGTGTAGATTCGGCTTTGATATATAAGGATATGAATATCGGTAGTGCTAAGCCTGAGCCTGATGTGCTTGCACGTTACCCGCATGCGCTTGTTGATATAAGATCTCCTGAGGAAAGTTACTCGGCTGCTAGTTTTGCAAATGATGCTGAAAAGTTGATTGGACAGTCAATTGCAAACAAACGTTTGCCCGTTTTAGTGGGGGGTACGATGCTTTATTATCGATCTTTGCTGAGCGGTTTAGATGACTTGCCTGAGGCTGATAGTGGCATACGTGCTGAATTAAACCGACGTTTGTTGGCTGAGGGTAGTGCGGCTTTGCATGCAGCTTTGCAGCAAGTAGATCCAGTTTCAGCTGAGCGTTTGCACCCTAATGACCCACAGAGAATTTCTAGGGCCTTAGAGGTATATCAAATAACCGGGCAGCCCTTGAGTACTTTGCAATTAGCGCAGTCACGAGAAATTCCTTACCGTTGCCTTAAAATTATTTTGTTACCGAAAGATCGTTTATTTTTGCATGAGCGAATCGAAAAACGGTTTGGCATGATGTTGGAACAGGGTTTTATTGATGAGGTAGTGAAACTGCGTGAAAAGTATACTTTACACCCAGAGCTGCCTTCAATGCGTTCTGTTGGCTACAGACAAGCCTGGCAATATTTGGAAGGCGAATTAAATCGTGAAATGATGATTGAAAGGGGGGTTATTGCTACTCGTCAGTTAGCTAAGCGGCAATTGACGTGGTTAAGGAAAGAGAGCGATGCGCAGACCTTTTATATAGAAAATGATTATGTAGACTCCGCTTTGGCCTTGGTTGATGCATTTATAAAAGAATAATTGTTCAAATGCTGAGCAAAAAAGCAGCATTTTTGTAAAAGTATGTTATTATTTGCTTAATAATAAAAGCCTCCAACGAGGGGAAATCATGGCGAAAGGACAAAATCTACAAGAAGCCTTTTTGAATGTTTTAAGAAAAGAGCGAG
>JAHDBX010000225.1 GCA_020630145.1 Gammaproteobacteria bacterium
TTACTTTTGTTATCGTCGTTAAATTCTAGTGGTACAAGAAAGCCTGGAATGCGTATTTTTTTCTTGTCGTATTCTGGCTTAATATTAACAGATATTAATGCTTGTTGATATTTGTCATCACTAGCTTGTGTGATAACAGACTGTATCTTGTTAGCGATGAGTTCTTCATCTTCGAGGTCTTGAATATCGCTTAAGTACTCGGGAGGATTAAGTAATATTTCGAGTTCTGTTTGAGGAATAAGATCAGTCCACTCAATTAATGTATATGAACCTGAGGAATTTTTTGCTTGTTTAACAGCTTTTTTATCAGCCGCTTTGGCATCGATAGCGTAGCTAAGCCCGCTGTAAGAACAAATAGCCAATGTAAGTATGCATAGCTTTACTAGGTGTTTGGGTCTTATATAAAAATACGACATTTATATTACCAATGTTTCTTTTGAATGATATATTGTATCGTTTTGACAATAAATTGCTAGTAATATTATAAAAAGTGAAATAATACGATATGAACAATAATAACCGAGCTTCAGAGCATGTGATGCAGGAGTCTGCAATACTGGCATTGGAGAATGTGATCTATAGTTACCCAGATTCAAGCACTATTTTGTCTATTGACCATTGGACGCTAAATGTAAATGATGCTGTTTTTTTACATGGGCGTTCAGGCCTAGGTAAGTCTACATTAATTAGCTTATTAGCCGGTTTGACAGTGCCGAACGCCGGTACGGTTAAGGTTAAAGATGTAGATTTATATTCACTATCAACTTCACAACGTGACGCTTTTCGGGCTAAACATATTGGTATTGTTTATCAACAATTTAATTTAATCCCTTATCTTTCGGTATTGGACAATGTATTGATTGCTGCAAGTTTAGCAAAACAATATAAGCCAAGTACGCGACAATATGCATGTGACTTATTGGCTGAAATGAATTTACCAACTGATGTATTGCACCGCAGTGCTGATCAATTGAGTATTGGTCAACAGCAGCGTGTGGCTATTGCTCGTGCTTTGATAAATCAGCCAGATTTATTATTAGTCGATGAACCTACTTCTGCACTGGATAGTGAAAATCGAGATGCGTTTATGGATATGTTGATGAATATATTAAGGCAACATGGCGGTGCTTTAGTTTTTGTTAGCCATGATAAAACGCTTGCTAGCAGGTTTGACCATGTATTGGATCTTGCTTCTTTGAACGCAGTTGATAAGGTTAGTTAATGAAAATCAGAGGACATTTTTTATTACTTAAAACAGCATGGCGGAGTTTGTTATATCGCAAGAGTGCTGTAGTCATGGCTATTTTATCGGTTGCAATGAGTGTATATGTATTGCTTGGTGTTGAACATATTCGGAAAGAGGCGCGCAGTAACTTTACGAATACAATTTCTGGCGTAGACTTAATAGCCGGTCCACGTACTGGGCAAATTAATTTATTGTTGTATTCTGTTTTTCGAATGGGTACACCTACAAATAATATTTCCTGGCAATCTTTTCAGGCTATGGTAGAACATCCTAATGTGAATTGGGCAATACCCATATCGTTAGGCGATTCGCATAAAGGCTTTCGTGTTGTTGGAACGAATCAATCATTTTTTAAACATTTCAGGTATGGTTCGGGTTATTCATTAGCAATAGAAGAGGGTGTTGAATTTACAGGTGTGATGGATGTTGTGCTCGGTGCAAAAGTCGCGCGTGAATTAGCTTATGCTTTAGGTGATAAGGTCATATTGGCACATGGAATTGCTAAGAATAGCTTCGCTTTACATAAAGATAGACCCTTTAATGTAGTTGGCGTGCTTAAATCTACAGGTACGCCTGTAGACAATGCTTTGTATGTGAGTTTAGAAGGTATTGAAGCTATTCATAAAAACTGGCAGGGCGGTGTACAGCTAGGTAAAAGTCAGTCGCCGTTAGCACAGCAAGATACTGCTGATTTAACACCCAAAAGTGTGACAGCTGCTATGCTGGGTTTAAACTCGAAATTAGCAACCTTTAAAGTTCAGCGTTGGATTAATAATTATAATAAAGAACCTTTAATCGCAATATTGCCGGGTGTTGTACTGGTAGAGTTATGGCAAATGATGGGTAAAATTGAAAAGATCTTGATGCTGGTTTCATCACTTATTTTTGTATCTGCATTGTTTGGTATTGCGGCTATGTTATTAAGTTCAATGCGGGAAAGAAAGCGAGAGCTGCTTATACTGCGCTCTTTGGGTGCGTCACCATTAATGAATTATTGGTTATTAAGTTGTGAGGCATTGCTAATTACACTACTAGGCTCATTGATAGCAGTTGTATTTTTGCTATCTTCAATTTTAATTGTAAATAACCTATTTTCAACAGCACTGGGTATGAGTTTTTCGTTTAATTTATGGAGTGTTAGTAACGGCATCATATTTTTAATGATGATAGTTAGTGTATTTTTAATTTGCTTGATACCTGCTGTAAAAATTTATAGAGAAATTAAACGCACATAAAAATAAAAGCCTATCGTAAAAGATAGGCTTTGTATTTTTATAGCTTGATTATTTACGTATTCAGCTCATGTTGGTGTGGCAATGCAGAGTAAGACCCTGCACGGCTCACTGTAATACTGCCACAACGCACGCCTAGTTCGGCGGCTTTTGTAAGTTCTGCGATACTCCAGTTATCATTGCCGACTTGAGATAAGCAGTATAAAGCACCTGCAATAAAACTATCGCCAGCAGCTGTTGTATCTACCACTTTTGTTTCTGGTATAGCAACGCTAGCTTCTTTTCCATCGCTATATAAATTTACAGCTTCGCCACCATCGGTAATGAAAATTTTACGTGAAGCATTAGCCCACTTTTCTACAAAAGAAGCATTGTTCATCGTTGGCCAAATAGCTTGAATATCTTCTAAGCTAGCTTTAATAATGTCAGACTGTTCTAAAATGTGTTCTACGCGTGCTGGCGCTAATGATAAGTCGGCCCAAAGGTTGTGGCGAAAGTTAATGTCAAAACTAACTTTCCACTTGCGTGCTTTAGCTTCTTTAATAATGTTAGCGGTTGTATCATTGATGCCACTTTCGCATAAGGTATTTGAACATAAATGCAGAATACCGGGCTCACTGTGTAAGTCCCAATCAAGAGAGCTTGCTTGGTAGTGTAAATCTGCTGTTTCGTTGCGAAGAAAAGTAAATGAACGTTCGCCATCCGCATCTAAGTGTACGAATGCCATCGCTGTTGCGTGAGTCGAAGACATTAGCAAGTGATCAAGTTTAACATCGTAATGCTTTAAGGCTTCTTTAATTTGTTCACCAAAAGCGTCATCGCCAATTTGACCAGCAAAGTAAGTATTTGCTTTTAATTTAGCTAGCGCTACTGATACATTGGCTGGCGCTCCACCGGGGTAGTGGCTAAACTCTGGAATGCTTAAGCCATCAACGTTTTTGCTGCCAGTATTTAAGCAGTCAATTAGCGCCTCACCAAAACAAATAATAGGTTTCATAGAATATCTCTTTAGTCAGTTTATATTATGTTTAGGGCATTTACAGTGTCGTAGCATGCCCCGATAGTGTGGTAGTCACATTTGCCTAAAGGGCTTTTAATGTCACTATAGTGTTGGCCTTGGCGGTTCAACTTGTGATGCCATGCGCCGTATTTATGATCAATTAAATGATCCCATGAGTATTGCCAGATCTTTTCGTAATCTTGCCAATACTGTTTATTCTTGGTTACCTTTGCCAAGTAAGCTGCCGCTGCAAAACTTTCTGCCTGTACCCAAAAATGTTTGTCGGTATCGCAGTGGTCGCCATTGGGTGCAAAACCATAAACAAGCCCGCCAAACTCATCATCCCAGCCGTATTTCATGGCCGCGTTAAATAAAAATTCTGCGCGTTCAATCATCCATGCTTCAGGTTGGTACTGATACAAAATTAATAGCAGCTTTGTCCATTCAGTTTGATGTCCGGTTTGAAAGCCCCATGGT
>JAHDBX010000226.1:0-2639 GCA_020630145.1 Gammaproteobacteria bacterium
AAATAATGGCGATGTACTGGTTAAGCATATTAAAGAAAACCCAGCGACCCAGCATATAGTCCCTGCCATTATTACGGGAACTTATTCTGATAAAGTCATACGTGATTGTTTAGACGCAGGTGCAGTTGAGTGTATGTTTAAAAATGAAGCAGAAGAGCTATTTTTAACTCGTCTGCGGTCCTTGACTCGCTCAGTACTCGATCGTCGTTCTATTGATAATGAACGTAAACGTCTAAAACGTATTTTAGCGTCTGTGGGTGATGGCGTATATGGTGTCGATAAAGACGGGAACATAGAATTTATTAACCCTGCAGCGAAACGAGTATTAGGTTACAAAGGCGATAAAAACCTTGTCAATACGCCTGCTTATGAGTTATTTCATAATATTGAAAAGCATGATGCACAAGAAGATTGCTTTCTATATCGTTGTTATACACAAGGTATGCAGTGTACGGATTGGCAAACACAGTTTAGACGCAAAGACGGTAGTAAAATTCAAGTAGAGTGTACGGCTTATCCCATGGAAGTTGAGGGTGAGCATGTCGGGTCTGTTGTTGCGTTTAGAGATATTTCAAATAGAAAACTATTAGAGGAAGAACTACGCTGGCAAGCAACGCATGACCCATTAACCGAACTCTATAATCGTAAATACTTCGAAGAACAAATATCAGAAGAAGTTAAACTGTTAAAACGCCGTGATAATTACAGTGCTTTAATGCTGATTGATATGGATAGGTTTAAATATATCAATGATACTGCTGGCCATGTTGCGGGAGACCAATTATTGATTAAGGTTGGTCAACAACTGAAAAAACGTTTACGCACTTCAGATATTCTGGCACGTATTGGTGGTGACGAATACGCTATTATATTACGTGATATGCAAGATGAAAAAGAAATTTACCAAGCTGCTGAAGCATTTAGACACGTGCTTAACTCAGAAGAGTTTTACTTTGGTGGCCAAGGCTATATGGTTACAGCCACAATGGGAGTATCTATCTTGGATAAAAATACCAAATCCGTTATGGATGCTATTGCAAATGCAGATGTTGCTTGCCATATCGCTAAAAACAAAGGTCGTAACCAAGTTTATATCTATTCAGGTGACCATGATAGCAAACTAGCCATGGGGCAAGACCTTGGTTGGTCTTCACGTTTAAATGCAGCGTTAAAGAATGACCAGTTTGTATTGAATTATCAACCCATAGTACCGTTTAGTGACATTAATTATAGCGGTGCATATGATGAAAAACTGTGGCGTTATGATGATGCGCATAAAAAAGGTAATGAACTCTTTTGTGAAGTACTATTACGTTTGAAAGGAGAAGATGGTGAATTAATATCACCGAATGCATTCTTGCCGACGGCTGAACGTTTTGACTTAATGCGTGATATAGACCGTTGGGTAATTAAAAATGCGTTTGCTAACTACCATAACGAATCTAAAAATGGTTATAACATCAGGTTGTCTATAAACCTTTCATCTCAAACTTTATGCGATGCAAATAGCTCAAGTTATATTAAGGAGTGTTTGCAAGAGTATGATGTTGATCCACAACAAATATTATTCGAAATTACTGAGACTAAAGCTGTTACAAATATAGATGCAACGCGAGAGCTAATACGAGAACTCCGTGAGTTAGGGTGTCAATTTGCTTTAGATGATTTTGGCAGTGGTTTTAGTTCGTTCTCACACCTTAAGCATTTAGATGTTGATATTATTAAAATAGATGGAGCCTTTACCCAGGGTTTACTCAGTAATAAAGTTGATAAAGCTGTGATTATGGCGACGATTGAAATGGCTCGAACATTAGGTAAATTAACCGTTGTTGAGTTTGTTGATAGTGTTGAAGTCATGCGAGCGCTTAAAACATCGGGTGTGGATTACTTGCAAGGTTTTTACCTAAGTGAACCTTTACGCAATATGGTGCCTTAAGCTTTTATTATGCTGTCTAGCATTTTTCAAAATATACAATATACGATAATAATGGGTTTTGTATGCACATCCTTAAGTAATACAGTATTCGCACAAGACAATATAAGTGTTAATGGTTTATTTATTGGTAAAGCTATTATTAAAATTAATGGCACGCCTGTTATGTTTTTTGAAGGAGATCGCAAGCAGGGTATAACCTTAATATCAGCTAATGAAGACCAGGCAATTATTGAAATAAATGGCAAACGTCAAACCATGTTTCTCGATTTAAGCATTGCAACAGAATATAGTAAACCTGTAAAAGCGGTGCCATTTGGACAAAGTAGTGCTAAAGAAATTCTCAGTGTAGAAATAGTTCATCAAGCACAAAATATTGCCACTTTTGCTGTGGAGTATAACTTTGGTGAAAATGCTGAGGACTATATATTAATTGCCCAAACCATGGTGAATAAAAAAGCCGTTAAGCATGCCTCATATAACTATGTGCCTGTAAAGGTAGGTAGGCACAAAACACATATTAGTATCGGTATTAATGAAACAGCTCCACAGCAATACCAGTCAGACCATATATTAATAAACTTCGCGTTAAAGAAAACGCAAAAAGCCAGTAATGCCGATACAGCGAAAATAACGGCATTTGTAAAAAACTGGCTGCACTAAGCGCTTTTCAGCTGTACTAAAACGAGCATATTCCGGCTTGTCG
>JAHDBX010000226.1:2649-3951 GCA_020630145.1 Gammaproteobacteria bacterium
TTTCTATCCCAATATAAGCTTTTAACTATGTTAGATCCTAAACTGTTTCGTAATGACCTAGATAACACCACGCAAGCCTTACAGCGTCGAGGCTATGAATTTGACCAAGTAACATTTGCTAGCCTAGAAGGCGAACGCAAAACCTTACAGGGTCGAGTACAAGAGTTGCAAAATTCGCGTAATACACAGTCAAAAGCGATAGGCCAAGCCAAAGCTAAAGGTGAAGACGCAAGTGAATTACTAGCGGAGGTTGCTAAGCTGGGTGCTGAACTTGGTGAGTCAGAGCAAAGGCTAAAAGATCTACAGAATCAATTAGATAGCCTATTACTGGGTGTGCCGAATATACTCGATGCTAGTGTGCCTGATGGTAAAGACGAAGATGACAATATTGAAGTGCGTAAGTGGGGTGAACCTACTGATTTAGGCTTCGAAGCTAAAGATCATGTTGATGTAGCGGCCGCTAATGGGTGGCTAGACTTTGAACTGGGCGCTAAAATAACCGGCTCACGTTTTGTTGTTATGCAAGGCCAAATGGCACGCTTACATAGGGCTTTGGCGCAGTTTATGTTGGATATGCATACAGAACAGCATGGATATAAAGAAGTCAATGTGCCCTTTATGGTGAATAATGACAGTTTACAAGGTACGGGCCAGTTACCAAAGTTTGAAGAAGACCTATTTAAATTAACAGGGGAGCAGGAGTATTATCTTATACCCACGGCTGAAGTACCGGTAACCAATATGCTGCGTGATGAGATAGTTAATGAGGCTGACCTACCACTGAAGTTTACGAGTCATACACCGTGTTTTCGCTCAGAGGCCGGCTCATATGGCCGAGATACACGGGGCATGATACGTCAGCACCAGTTTGAAAAAGTAGAAATGGTACAGTTTGTTCGGCCTGAGGATTCATGGCAGGCATTAGAAGAGCTAACTGGCCATGCCGAAGCGATATTGCAACAGCTAAAGCTACCTTACAGATTAGTGACTCTTTGTGCGGGTGATACCGGTTTTTCTGCTGCTAAAACCTATGATTTAGAAGTATGGTTACCGGGGCAGCAAAAGTACCGCGAAATTTCATCGTGCAGTAATTTTCAGGATTTTCAAGCTAGGCGTATGCAAGCTCGTTATCGTAAGGCCGATGCTAAAAAGCCAGAATTGTTACATACACTAAACGGTTCAGGTCTAGCAGTTGGCCGTACATTGGTTGCTGTATTAGAAAATTATCAGCAGGCAGATGGCAGTATTAAAGTGCCTGAAGTACTTGTGCCTTATATGCGCGGTGTTGATGTACTAAAATAA
>JAHDBX010000227.1 GCA_020630145.1 Gammaproteobacteria bacterium
GCTATCTCCAAGGCAGCATGGAAGTAAGCTGACGCCTTTGCCTTCTTCTGCTATGTGCATTAATGTTACAAAGGAATCAGCCCGGTAAACAAATTGTTGAGAAGGAATTTGAGTATCTAGCCAGCTTGAAAAGCTTGCGTTTTTAATCATGCCAGACATGCCTAGCCAGTCATGTTGAGAAGCCTCATTAATATGCTGCTTATTCTTTAAGTAGCTTTTGCTGGCATATGCGCCTACACCTAAGTTGCAGACGTATTCGCCATGCAAATCTGGAAATATAGATGAGCTTGGCCGTATAGCAATGTCCGACTCCATATTGGCTATATTCTGCCTGTCATTACGAGACATCAGTTCTATTTGAATACTCGGGTAGAGCGTATTAAAGCGTTGGCAGTATTTTGTAACGACTGCTTGGCATAATGCATCAGTTGTGGTGATGCGCAAAGGCCCGCTTAGCGAATTTTCCTGGCTGGCGATGGCTCGCCCAAGCTTATTAATTGTGCTATCGATATTGCGCACAGTAAAGAGGATATGGCTGCTTTCCGGTGTTAAGTGGTAGCCTTTGGGGCCGCGTTCAAATATTTTGACACCGCAATATTCTTCAAAACTAGCAATGTGTCTGAGTACAGTGGCGTGATGAACACCAAGATTACGAGCAGCCGATGAGAACGAGCCTGTTTCAGCAACGGCTAAGACAAATTGTAGATCATCCCATTTTATATTGTGCATACTTGCACAATTATCTGTGAGTTTATTGCTAATTACAATATTTTTTAGTATGTGGTAGTTTAGACTAATGTTTTACAGGCTGAGTATTTGCCTAATAAAGGAGAGTAACAATGAAAGTATCAACGTTTATTATAGTGCTGTTGGCATCTTTATCTATGAGTAGTATCAGTGTCGCGGCAGATGATCCGATTGCTTCTGCAATAAAAGCCCGTATAGCGCATATGGATATGTATGGCTTCAATATAGGTATAGTAGCCGCCATGGCTAAAGGTAAAACGGAGTACGATGCCAAGGCAGCTAGTGATGCTGCAGACAACCTGCTGGCTTTAGCTAACATAAAAGGCGGCGCTATGTGGCCGCAGGGCTCGAGTCAATCAGATCCTGGCTTAGCAGACAAAACTAGAGCAAAGTCAGAAATATGGACAACATATCCGAAAGTGGTAGAACGTAATAAGGATATGGTTAAAGCTGCAGAAAAATTTGCAGGCCTTGCAGGCCAAGATTTAAAAAGCTTACGTGCTGGTATAAAAGACTTAGGTGCTGCTTGTAAAGGTTGTCACAAAGAGTTTCGTGCGAAGAAACAATAAACCTATTCATATATAATCTGGTGCTAGTGGATACTACAATTTCTTCTAGCACCTTAAGTAGGTGTAAAGCTTACTTACAGCTGGCATGTAAACCTTGGCGTGAAATGTTTTATATTTGTCTAGTTGGTGCCCTCCCTTAGTTGCTAATAAAAAGTAAATACTGTGATGCAGTTAATACTATTTTAAGCTTATATAATAGCTTGAAATGATTTCGCAAAATTAATATTAAAGTGTAGTAGAATAATCTCAGCATACCTAGATTGCTAACTTGACCGTGCAATCATTTTATCTAGTAAATATCTGAATACTATGGCAACTCTTGAAAACCTTACCGTTATGTTTACTGACATTGTCGGCTTTTCTGACCTTGTAGCAAAGCTTTCCCGTTTAGAAAGTGAAAAGCTATTAGAGAAGCACGATCAAATATTAAGTAAGGTGATAAAACGCTTTGGCGGCAGAAAAATTAAATCTGTTGGTGACTCCTTTATGGTTGTGTTTCGTTCGCCTACCGATGCAGTCTTATGTGCTATGGCGATGCATGATGCGCTTTGGGATGATAGTCAGGAAAGCGGCAACGTAAACCCTATTATTATTCGTGTAGCATTGAATGCAGGTGAGGTTCGGCTAACCAATAACGATGTATTTGGCGACGCTGTTAATATCGCTTCACGCCTTGAAGAGGTCACGCCACCTAATAGCGTGTATTTAACTGAAGCGGTTTATTTGTCTATGAATAAATCTGAAGTCGCTTTAGAGCAGGTTGATAGTTTTAAGTTTAAAGGTGTACGAGAGAAAATAACCGTTTACAAGGCTAATTATAAGCCCTTGATAAACAGAACTAAAAACCACCTTTTAACGGATGATGTGAATTACCCTTATGGTGGCGCACATATACATCACAAGGCTAGCAACAAGCCATTATTGACAGTAGGTAAATTTACACTTGCTTTATGTACCTTATTAATTGTCGTATTTATGACGTGGTGGGCAACGATCACATATATGCCAGGTTTTGAAAGAGAAAAAATTGTTGTGGAATATGGACGGCCAGAACAACAACTTCCAGTGAATCAAAATATTGATGTTTTAAGTGAAAAGTTTCTTGTTACCAAACAAATTAAAGAGAAAGCCTTGCCGTTGCTGGAGAAAAAGAACTACCTAGGCTTAGAAAACCTGGTGCTCGAGTATAGCGAAGAATACAAAGACAATGCTTATTTGCGTATGCTCGCAGGCCATGCGGATATGTATTTTAAACGGTATAAGAGCGCAATAGATAACTATACCAATGCATTTTCAAATGACCCGGTTTTATCGAATGACCCGTTGTCGGCAAAAAACCTCATTAAATTACTTGATTACGAGAGAAAAAAAGCGAATAAACTAATCGCAAGGTATATCAATAAAACATTGATCAATTATTTAAGTCTGCGTACAGGTGAAAAGGGGTTAACAGCGCGTTACGATGCTTTTTACCTACTTAAAGACTCCGGCAATACTAAGTTAATTGACTCAGTTGGCTTAAATATATGGGATTTAAGAGAGTTAGAACAGTGTCAGTTGAAAAAAATTGCTGTGACTGAATTGAATCGCTTGCAAGACGCACGTGCGCTTGTAGCGTTGAAAGAAGTGGTTGAAGTAAGTTTTATTGACCGTTTTAAATACTCATGTCTACGTAGAGATGCTAAAAAAGCAATTGCTGCTATAGAAGGTAAGCAAGCTTCTGATGCCGGTAATTTATAAATTCATAGCTGTGCTAGCGATAATTAGCACTATTAATATTGCATAGGGGAAAGCGACAGTTGGGCGCAGTGATTGCTTTATATATGCCTTTATTAGTCCGAGGTGTGAGGGGCGTTTGTTAAGGAATGAGCGGTTGAATTGGTAAGGTGTCGTATTAGAATCTTGGCTGTTGTCTAAAGCAGATTCTAGTTCTAATAAGCGTTCTTCTATACGTGATTGAAATGTTTTCCAAATAGCATCTTGAAACCACAGAACGAGCAATAAAATAATGATGATAACTTTGTTGCTAGCCAGCATATAAGCAAAGAAAACAAAGCTGATACTAATCAGTTTGATGACTAGTGATAACTTTTCATAGCTATCAAATTGATTTTGTAATAATTGCCATTCAGTTGCTAAGTCTGTTTTTTGCATGTTCTGTATCATCTTGAATTAATAGCATATATTGTAACGTAAAATAATATGCGCTACTAAGTTATTCATAACTCGTTATAGATGCTATATCTAAGCTTGATTATATAGTAAGGTAGGCTTATATATTAATAACCCCAATATCTGTAGCATTATGCATATCAAGCCTCACTTTTCATTTACTTTCTTAGTTGTTTTAATCTCGCTGTCTGGAGCTTTGTATGGAGAAGGTGAGGGTGTAGAAAATTTGGTTGTTGAGCCTATGTTTGAAGAGAAAATAAGTAATCTGCAAACAATTTTAAACCAATTTCAAAATTAAGTCAGTTAGAAAGTGAAAGCAAAAAAATTGATACAACAAATCTTAAGTTAGAAGATGATCCGCATAAGCATTCTTATTTTTCAGAAATAAATTCGTTTACAGGACTTAATAGTTCAATTCTTTCA
>JAHDBX010000228.1 GCA_020630145.1 Gammaproteobacteria bacterium
TCTATCTGTATTGATTAATATTTTTACTTTTTTGTCAAAGATTCTAAGCAATTACTACTTAAACTTCATTTTCTATACAAATATTTTCATAAATAATTTCTTACTCTAGATATATAGCGTCACTCCTACTCTTCTACTACTACGTGCATATCACTTAATCACATAATTATGGTCTTTTACCGAATATCTTAATTTTCCTTAACCTGGCATATTTTGCAACTGAGGACGCATTTGTCACTCCACGAACTTAAATAATAGATTTGGAAAAGGAAAATGAAGAACAGTCAATTTATAGAGAAAATAACCTTTGAAGAAGTAAATCTGGTTTTACAATTAAATAAGGTAGCAGATTTTGAAGCAGGAGTATTAAATAGCGATCACGCATACAGAGTAACTCCAGGAATGCTTAGTGAAAATCAAAGAACTATGATTAAAGAAGCAATAGCAACAATAGATTCCGAAGATTTGATAGAAATCAGCCAAAAGGATGGTCTATATAAGATATTCCGTAGCTATGCAGATACTTCACAAATTGGCTACTTATTGTATAGAGCAAAAGGTACAGAACGAAGCCGCTTTGCGCATGGCTCGAATATTATTCAATAAGGGTCAGTATGTTAATGCGATTAATGCCTTAAAACTAATACGCGGAAAACAAACCCAAGCTTTTAAAGAAGATGCCGCAATGCTAAGTGGCTTGTCTCAAATGAGACAGCGTAACTTTGCTAATGCAATTGATTCGCTTAAGCCATTACGTGGATCTAATGAGCATCAGTACTATGCGCAATATAATTTGGGTATATCGTACATGCTGTCAGGCGAGCAAGAGCAGGGTGCAAAGATTCTTGAGCGCTTAGGCGAAATAGCAACTAATGATCCAGAGTTGTTGGCATTGCAAGATAAAACAAATTTAGTTTTGGGTAGCCGTTACTTAGATGAAGGTTATGCGCAGCTTGCTAAGCCGCGTTTAAATAGAATTCGTATCGATGGCCCGTTTTCTGATCGTGCACTTTTAAAGTCAGGTTGGGCAGACGTTGCGCTAAAAGATTTTGAATCAGCAATTACACCGTGGACAATTTTGCATGAGCGTAATACGACTAACTTAGCTGTGCAAGAAGCATTGTTAGCTTTGCCATATGCTTATAGTCAGTTAGAGTCTTATGGACGTGCTGCATTGTTATATGGTGAAGCTGTAGAGCGTATTAATCAAGAAATAGATAATATCGATCAAGCAATTGATGGTGTTAATAAAAATCGTTTGTTAGATGCATTGGGTAAAGATGATGATAAAAGTCATCGTAGATTTTTACTAAATATTAGTAAAGAATCGGGTGAGCCTGAAGTACGTTATTTGTTTAGATTGATAGCTAGTAATGATTTTAATGAGTCGATAAAAAACTATCGTGATTTATTGTTTATAAAAGAAAACATAGAACAAATGCAATGGAATTTACGAGCCTATAAGAGCTTGGTAGGTGTTCGTAATCAATATTACCAACCTTTAATTCCAAGGGTGGAAGAAACCTTTGCAGTACTTGATGCAGCTTATGGGCAAGCTATCGAAAGAAAAAAATTTCTTGAACAACGCATAAAAGTTGTACAGCGTTTACATGACCCGAAAGCACTCGCAACAGAAGCTGAAATAAGTTATGAAGACGCTATTTTACGAGTAGAGAAAAACTTAACGGAGTTACCCAAGCAAGCTGGTTGGGATGATAGTAAAAGACGTCTTGAGCGCTTAAAAGGTGTTTTGGCTTGGCAGCAACAAAGTCAATATGAACAACGTCTGGAAACGGCTTATCAGCAAATTGATGCGTTGAATAGCGATGTTGAAAGAATGGAAGCAACTCATAGTTATGTGGTAAATGATAAGCGTGAGGCTTATCAAAGCTTTGTTGGTTACGATATCCCATTTCGCCGTATAACGACACGTTTAAATACGTTGTTGGCTAATTCAAAAACCTTATTGCGCCAACAAGGTCGGTTTATAAATAAAGTTGCTATTATCGAACTGGATAAACGTCGTCGAAAACTGTCAGATTACCAGACAAAGGCACGTTTCGCATTGGCTGAAAGTTACGATAAAGCCACTCAAAAACAAGTTAAGGAATACGAAGAAAAAATAAGAGCTGAGAATGAACTTAAGAAGAGCGAAGAAGGTGTTCAGGATCAAGAGCCTTCTGCACTCCCTGAGAATGAAGATGGTAATGAAAATTAATCGTAAAACATATCGCTGTATAGGTAGTGTTTTTATACTATCTTCACTCGTTGCTTGTGCGACTACGGTTAGTGATAATAAACGTATTTCAAGCTTAAGTAGCAAGAAAGTTGTGCTTGATGAGCCGATTATTGATGATGCCCTTGAGCTTGCAGAGTTATAAGCAGTTTTTACAGCAGGTCCCAGAGGGTGAGGTTACGCCTGAAGCTATGCGCCGTTTGGCTGATTTAAAGTTGCAAGCTAATTCAGTTGATGTGCCAGAAGTTGCTTCGTCAAATAAAACGGTTACTGAAACCTATAGCTTAGATGCAAAAACGAATCCAGGTGAGTCAAAAGTAGCCTCAGATATTATGGCATCTAATCAAGACTTATTGGCGAAGGAGGGCGAGAGCGAAAAAAGTTTTGAGCAACGCTCCACAGCAATATCAAAAACAGAAGCATCTGCAGTGCCAAACTTGCCAGGTATCGATGAGTTAAATGAGGAAGAGCTTGCGGCAAGTAATAATGCACAAGAGGCGATTAAGTTATACCTTAACTTGTTAGAAAAGTATCCATTGTATGAACGTAATGACCAAGTAATGTATCAACTGGCGCGTGCATATGAAGAAAATGCTGACCCAGATAGCGCGATGAATGTGCTAAACGACTTGGTCGCAAAATACCCAACTTCAGTACATTATGATGAAGCTCAATTTAGGCGTGGAGAAATATTTTTCGTACGTAATAAATATTTTGATGCTGAAAAAGCCTATGCTGAAGTGATCAAGTTTGGTGATAATTCAGCATTTTATGATCAATCCCTGTTTAAAAAAGGCTGGTCTCTGTTTAAGCAAAGTTTATTTGAAGAGGCTTTGGATGAATTTTTAACATTAATCAAAGTTAAAACTCAACAAGGTTATCATTTAGAAAATGGAGGTAGCAAAACAGAGTATCAACGGGTGAAAGATACGTTGAGAGTATCGAGCCTAAGTTTCTCATACATTGGTGACTCAGATGCAATTAGAGATTATTTTGATAGGGTAGGCCATTTCGATTATGAATACCTCTATTATGATGATTTGGCACAGCACTTTTTAGAAAAACGTCGTTATTCAGATGCTAGTAAAAGTTATGTGACATTTTACGAACTTTACCCTTTTCACGAGCGTTCGCCGGTTTTTCATGAAAAAGTTATAGAAGTTTATAAGCGCGGTAACTTTCCCAAACTTGTTATTGAATCGAAACGCGATTATGCGGCTCGTTATCGTTTAGATAGTGAGTATTGGACTTATCATGATGTAAATAATTATCCAGAGACATTAAGTTTTGTGAAAACAAACTTAGTTGATTTGGCTAAACATTATCATGCCTTGTCGCAAAAAAGTAAGCGTAAAAATATTCGCGAAGAGTCATATAGAGAAGCGATAACCTGGTACCGTGCGTATATAGCATCGTTCCCTGATGATAAGGATACGCCTAATATGAACTTTTTATTGGCGGAAATATTTTTTGATAATAAAGCGTTTGGCGATGCTGCAACGGAATACGAAAAAACAGCTTATGCGTATCCAGTACATGAGAAAGCTGCTGAGTCAGCCTATGCAGCAGTATTGGCTCATCAAGAGTTTGAAAAGACTTTGGTAGGGCGTGCGCAAGAAGATGCGCATATACAAATGATTCGCAGTTC
>JAHDBX010000229.1 GCA_020630145.1 Gammaproteobacteria bacterium
ACAAGTCTGTATCAGCACCCGTCGCAATAAACGTCGCTAATAATTTATGACCGGCTAAACCTGCTGCTTTTTGATAACTGGCTTTAGCACCATCAATAGCGAACCTTTCCATCAGCAAAGGTTTGTTATTCCTATAGAGCTGCAGAGATTGCACACACGAACCTTGCGTAAAGTCATCACCACTTGCCGGACGCCCCAAGCAAACAATATCCCAACCAATAAAATGTGCATTTTCAGCCAACATGATTTTAGTATGCAGTTGCGCTTTACCTGCTTCAAACACAATCATTTCTTGTGGCAACCATTCTAATACAGCATTTTCAGCCAGCGTAAAATGCTGTAACTGCATGCTGTCTGCACCGGATGATGCATAGACCTTACCAGCAGATGGCGTGGTAATTAAAGCGTGTGAGAATTTTCCCATATCAACATTAAGGTTAACTTTATCGCCGCCTACCAAGCCACCGGGGGGATGCAATAAGTAGCTATGACAGACTTTAGGTGATTCGGGATAAAAGGGCCGTTGCACAGTTAATGGACCATGGTGCGTGCGTTCTTTTAATACTGTTTTCCCATCACGATAAACAAAACCAAGTGATAGTTGCGCTTGCCAACAACCCACCTGCTTAAGGCTTAATGGTGTCTGTACAACTAAGTTAATTGCTGAGTTATCCGCAAACATCTAGATAATTATTATCGTTTAACAGCGCGTAATTTTCGATATGCAACTACAATGGCTATACCTAGCAATGCAATTAAGCCCATGGCCCCATGGTGAACATGAAACCAGTGATGCGCAGCACTACTGATAATACTATGCTCTTCATGTGCAAGAGCTATTGCCGGCATAGACAGCAAACCACATACAGAAATAATGTCTTTCATTTTTATCTCCTAAAGTTTTTTATACAGCAAGATGCTGTTTTATTAATTTATCACCTAAATCTTGCATTGCTCCTTCAGCAACAATGCGGCCTTTTTCCATCAAACGAAACTCTTGACCTACATAACGAGCGAAATTTAATTTTTGCTCAACAAGCAAAACAGTCATCGCCTCTTCTTTGTTTAACAAACTAATTACATCACCAATTTGTTTAACTATATTAGGCTGAATACCTTCATTTGGCTCATCCAGAATCAACACCTTAGGTTCAATCACTAAAGCTCTTCCTATTGAAAGTTGTTGCTGTTGGCCACCTGACAAATCTCCACCCCGCCTATGCAACATTTCAGCAAGCACGGGAAACAAGTCAAATATTTTATCTGGAATTTTTTTACTCTTATCTTTACGACAAGCTAAACCTGTACGCAAATTTTCTTCAACCGTAAGCTGTGGAAATATATCTCTACCTTGCGGCACATACGCTATACCTTGATAAGCACGAGATTCGGCAGATTTATTGGCTATATTAATACCGTCAACATTAATTTCGCCACTACGTATAGGTAACAAACCCATTAAGGCTTTTAATAAAGTTGTTTTACCCACGCCATTTCGCCCCATCAGACAAGTCACAGAGCCTTCTGAAACATCAATATTAAGATCCCATAAAATCTGTGAGCCACCATAAAGTTGATTAACATTTTTTATACTAATCATGCAGCACCGCCTTCAGAAACCATGTCTTCACCCAAGTACACTTCTTTTACTTGTGCGTTATTTTGTATTTCTTCCATAGTACCTTCTGCCAGTACTGAACCTTGATGTAATACAGTGACATCTTTTGCTATGCTGCGTACAAATTCCATATCATGCTCAACCACGATAACAGTACGATCACCGGCAAGGGATGTTAAGAGTTCAGCGGTACGCTCTGTCTCTTGTGCCGTCATGCCCGCTACCGGCTCATCTACAAGTAAAACACGCGGGTCTGCAACTAATAACATACCAATTTCTAACCATTGCTTTTGTCCATGAGACAAGGCGCCTGATAGCAAATGAGTTTGAGGTTCTAGACCAATAATATGAATAACATCTTTGATACGCTCATGTTGTTTGGGCGTAATTTTATAAAATAAAGTAGCTAAAACACTCTTATTGGTTTTTAAGGCTAACTCTATATTTTCATATACGGTTAGCGCTTCGAAAACACTCGGTTTTTGAAACTTACGGCCTATCCCCAGTTGCGCGACTTCAGCTTCCGTTTTATCTAATAAGTTAATGGTTTGCCCGAAGTAAGCTGAACCAGAATCGCACGGTGTTTTACCGGTGATTACATCCATGAAAGTCGTTTTACCTGCACCGTTAGCACCAATTACACAACGTAATTCGCCATCCCTTACATATAAATTGAGGTCATTAAGCGCTTTGAAACCATCAAAACTGACCGTCAAACCTTCTATATATAAAATAATATCTTTATCGACATTAATATCTACAGCACTTTCACTTTGCATAAATGACCAAACTTGTTCTTTATGCAATATCTCTTTAGCTTGCTCAACCGTTTTCACTATGCCGCCTCCGCTTTTTCAGTAGACTGCGCATCTAGAACACTTTTACGCTTGCTTAGCAAACCCACTATGCCTTTGGGTAAAAATATGGTGACCACAACAAATAAACCACCTAATGCAAACAACCATGCTTCTGGGAAAATGCCAGTAAAACGTGTTTTAGCAAAATTAACTAATATAGCCCCGGCAATAGCACCATATAAAGTACCGCGTCCACCTACAGCAACCCATACAACAACCTCGATTGAGTTAAGTGGTGCAAACTCGCCAGGGTTAATAATGCCTACTTGCGGTACATATAAGGCGCCAGCAATACCCGCTAATACAGCGGAATATACAAACAGCCATACTTTATATTTCTCAGTTTTATAGCCAAGGAAACGAGTGCGATTTTCTGCATCACGTATAGATACCATGATACGACCATACTTTGATGTAACAATATACTTACTCACAAGATAAGCTAAGGCCAATACAAAGGCAGATATAATAAATAAAGTAACGCGTGTACTATCTGCTTGCAAACTAAAACCCACGATATCCTTGAAGTCTGTTAAGCCATTATTACCACCAAAACCCATTTCATTTCTAAAGAATGCGAGCAATAAGGCATAGGTTAATGCCTGTGTCATGATAGACAGATACACACCTGTTACACGTGAGCGAAAGGCTAACCAACCAAACACAAAGGCTAGCAAGCCAGGTATCAGCATCACCATCACCATAGCAAACCAAAATTGGTCAAAGCCATGCCAAAACCAAGGTAGACTATCCCAATTTAAAAACACCATAAAATCGGGCAATACCGGGTCACCATATACACCACGATCACCTATTTGACGCATTAAATACATGCCCATTGCATAACCACCTAGTGCAAAGAAGGCTCCATGCCCTAGACTTAAAATGCCACAGTAACCCCATATAACATCCACAGATAAGGCTAATAGTGCAAAACACAAGTATTTACCTAATAATGTAATCGTTAAAGTACTGACGTGAAACACTGAATCACTAGGCACCAATAAATTACCTAGGCCAGCCACAACAATCACTAATGCTAGCGCCGATAAAAAAACACGGCTGCCTTTATCATTGAATATACTTAAACGACCTGTTAATGCTGCGCTCATGATTCTGCCGCCCTACCTTTTTGCGGGAAGAGTCCACGCGGTTTTTTCTGAATAAATAAAATAATACCTACCAAGACAATAATATTGGCAAGCACGGCACCTGCTGCGGGCTCGAGGAATTTATTTAATGAGCCTAAAGCAAATGCACCCACTAAGGTTCCCCATAAGTTGCCTACCCCACCAAACGACCAGAAACGAATCAATAATATAGGCTTGTCCTAAGTTAGGCCCTACATTGGTTACCTG
>JAHDBX010000230.1:0-576 GCA_020630145.1 Gammaproteobacteria bacterium
GGGCTAATACATTGTAATCAAGGTAATTGCCACCTAAAAATAAACTGGCTACGCCTGTACCCGCGTAAAGCAGTACACCTAGTGACATGCAAACACGCAAATTTGATGGCGTAATAACCCGCCTTGTTTGATCAACACCAAAAATGAGTCCATGCAGAATAAAGGCAGAAGCAAAAATAACACCTGCCTGAAAACCACCACCCGGACCAAAATCTCCATGAAACTGCACGTAGAGTGCAAATAACATAATAAGAGGTATAAGTAGTTTAATAACAACTTGAATAACACGATGTCTTTGCTGTAAGCCTTTTATCATTTTTCGTCACCCTGCTGACCTTTTGACTTCAGTTCTTTAGCGTGCTCTTCTTCTGCCAGTTCGTCTTTACGGTTACGACGACGCAGACCAAGCATACTTAATACTGCGATCGCTGCGGTAAACACAACAACGGTTTCACCCAAGTCCACGTACTAGACTGGGCAGAACTAGCCCTACAAAATCTTCAAAAGCGAATACCCACATTCCCATCAAATCACCTCATCCAACAAGACTTTTTCCAACACCAAGAAGAATACGAT
>JAHDBX010000230.1:586-1890 GCA_020630145.1 Gammaproteobacteria bacterium
GTCATAACCGCGATAGCTAGCTAATACCGATGTAACAATATTGGGAATATCAGTATCTACCGCAGACTTATTAATAAAGTACTGTGCCAGCTCAGGATGTTGATAAGCCGGAGACTGGGGATCACCATAATATGGCATATCGACAATGCCATAGGTTAATAACGCGCCTGTGACTAAGACTAAAATTAAAGCGACATGATTGTTATGTTCTTGAGGCTTCTGCTCTCGCTTAGTAAAACTCAGAGCACCTAACAATAAAATAGTTGAAATACCCGCACCTACTGCTGCTTCGGTAAAAGCTACATCTACCGCATCCATAACCACAAATATGGACGCTGCTACCAAAGAAAATATACTTAGCAATATAACTGATGCCAATAAATCAGATAACCATATAATACCAAAGGTAATGACAACTAAGAATGTTAGTAATGCCATTATAATCAGTTGTTCACTCATGCTTTCTTACGCCCCCGCTTGGCTAACTTTAGTGATTTATCTATCACTGACTGTCCATCTTGGCCTTTCGGCACAATACCTGCCATCAGAGCAGCTTTTGCTAAAGCGTGTGATGCAGTAGGCCCTGTAAAAAACATAAAGAATGCAATTAATACTATTTTGATTGCTGCCATAGGGTTTTCAAACGTAAATATTGCTTGCAGCAACAAACCCATAAAAATAAATGCGGCGCCACCCGTATCCGTTACACTAGCGGCATGTATACGTGTATAAACATCTGGAAAGCGCACCATACCTACTCCACCCACACATAAAAAGAAGCTGCCCGCAATGAGTAAGGCCCAACTAAGCAAATCGATAAACGTAGCCATTAGATGTCATCCTCTTGGTATGCACCACTACCCAAGTCATCATATTCAAAAAACTTTAGTACTGCGACAGTACCAACAAAATTAATTAAGGCATACACCAAAGCAATATCTAAAAAGTCTGGCCTGCCAGTTAAAAAACCATAAACCGCAATAAATAATACTGTTTTTGTACCAAAGGCATTAACGGCTAATACACGATCATAAATGGTTGGACCAAGCAAAGACCTCACTAAAGCTAATATCATGACAACTAATAATGCGATAACCACAATAATGAACATTATTTTGCTTCCTTTTCATGCTCAGCAATATCGGAAGGCACACCTTCGAACATTGATGGTTCTAGCTTAGCAACACGCTCACCCATATCACCCTGCTCCAAGTCATCAAGCTCACGTCTATCAAGAGCGTGCACTAAAATTTCATTACCTTGAACAATATTCAATGCAACAGTACCTGGCGTTAAGGTAATAG
>JAHDBX010000230.1:1900-3828 GCA_020630145.1 Gammaproteobacteria bacterium
ATAGAATTAGCAAAAATAACTTTACCAAGTTCTGTTTTTTGTATCGCAGGAATAGCTTTTAATACAGGATCAATTGACATGTTAGGATCAATAACACGTTTTGCAACTGTAACATTAGCTTTAAATATTTCAACGCTAAGCCACAGCCAATATTGCAAAAACTGTATAAACGGGAAAAAAAGTGGCTGACCTTGGTGGTCAAGCACTTTCATTTTTATAGAAAGATAACTGACCAATAGAACAGAGATAAGGCCTAAACCTAGCAACAAAGGTTTAAACATACCAGACAATAAAAGCCATAAGAGCACTAAGGTGAATACTAAGCGAAGTATTTGCTTCATTTTCATAACTATATATTTTTTACAAGCAAAGGAATAAGTCCTACCAGATGATAGCAAACTCTTTTATACAAAAGAAATAAAAATAGTACTTAAAGCCCTTACTAAAACGTTCCTTGTTTTGTTATTGCGTATTTATACGTATATTTACGGCTTACTATAAGGCTTACTTTAGGTTTATCAGCAATTTATTCGATCGTCATTTTATTAGTGCCAAGGAAGTTAAGGCATACTGACTAAAATTAAAGGTTTTAAAAAATTTAAAAGCTTTAAAAAAATTATTTGCTTATATAAAGAGCCCCACTAAAATTAATTAGCGGGGTTGCGGTTTAAGAAAACTTATTCTCGATAAAGCGTCTTATTGAGAAAGTTTATTCCGTAGCTGCAGGCACAATCGGCATAGATTCGTTAACGTCAGCATTTTGTGCGCGATGACGTAGCATATGATCCATCAAGGTTAATGCCAGCATTGCTTCAGCTATAGGTGTAGCGCGAATACCAACACAAGGGTCATGTCGTCCTTTAGTCACTACTTCTACGTCGTTACCTTCACGATCGAGTGATTTACCGGGCAGACGCAGGCTAGATGTCGGCTTAATCGCAATACTAACTTCTATATTTTGTCCTGAAGAAATACCACCCAATGTGCCACCTGCATGATTAGATAAAAAGCCATCTTGTGTCACTTCGTCACGGTGTTCTGTACCTTTTTGCTCAACAGAAGCAAAACCAGCCCCTATTTCTACGCCCTTAACGGCATTAATGCTCATCATCGCATGTGCAATATCTGCGTCTAGACGGTCAAAAACGGGCTCACCCCAACCAACGGGCATATTTT
Source organism: Gammaproteobacteria bacterium (assembly GCA_020630145.1). Lineage (GTDB taxonomy): Bacteria > Pseudomonadota > Gammaproteobacteria > HTCC5015 > HTCC5015 > JAHDBX01. Next base: position 3,077 of record JAHDBX010000230.1, read on the forward strand.
CAGCAACAACATTAATTCTTGCGCCAATTGAGTTACCTTCTTTACGCAAAGCGTCCATGTATTCTTCACACTCAGGCAATTTAGTTGGTTCACCACAAAATAAGGGGTTAGCATTAATAGCAGTCTGGTCTATACAAGCTAGCTTAATTGGCCCTAACTGGGCTAAATAACCATATATATTGACGCCATAGCGTTCAGAAAGGTATTTTTTTGCTATTGCGCCAGCAGCAACACGTACGGCCGTTTCCCTTGCTGATGAACGACCTCCACCTCGATAGTCGCGTATGCCGTATTTTTGCCAATACGTATAATCTGCATGAGCAGGGCGAATCTGATTAGCAATATTGCCATAATCCTTCGACTTTTGATCTTTATTACGGATCAATAGACCAATAGGCGTCCCCGTTGTTTTTCCTTCAAACACACCGGAAAGGATTTCAACCTCGTCATCCTCTCTTCGCTGTGTAACGTGGCGCGACGTACCTGGCTTACGCCTGTCTAAATCGACTTGTAAATCGGCCGCTGTTAATAACATACCAGGCGGACAGCCATCAACCACACAACCTATTGCGGGGCCATGACTCTCACCAAAGCTGGTAACACTAAATAATTTTCCAAAAGTATTTCCTGACATATGCCTATTTTAAACGTTTTTGACTTACATGAAAAAAAAATTCCTGTTAATCTAAACAAAAATTAGCATTAACTTGGTTTTAAGTGGCAGAAACAGATAATTCATCAGCAAATTTACA
>JAHDBX010000231.1 GCA_020630145.1 Gammaproteobacteria bacterium
ATATGTGGGGCAAGCAACAAATGTAAAAGTGGTGGACCTTGCTGAAGATGGTAAAAAGGAGTATTTGTCTTTGCAGCTAGAAAATGCGACAAATATAGAAATTGATTTATTAGATATAAAATCTATACAAGCACTTGACCCACATGCGCGTTTTGCACATGTGGATTTTGATATAGAAGAATAACAGCGTCGCTATTTGTACTTGTATTCACTTATTTTTCTTCGGTTTTTTCTGTAGATTTTTCTTCCAAAGTCTCTTGAGATTTCTCTTCGGTCTCTTCCGGCAGCATGTTTTTTAGAGCACTAGAGCGAAATTCACGTCTATGCAGCTCAAGCACAGTGAGGCTTGTTGCTGTGATAAATAGCCATGGGCTAATTAGCCACGCAAAAATAGCCAACGAAAAATAGTAAGCACGTAAGCCACAGTTAAAGTGGTAAGCCGCACCCGATAATGTTTTTGCTAAAGGGGATATAAGTTGGTTCTTTTTATTAAAGCTAACATCCATATTGGTAGGTGGCAGGGCGCTCACCATCGTGACGCAAAAACTATATTGCCTCATGCTCCAGCTCATTTTAAAGAAGGCGTATATAAAGGTTATAATTAAGCCTACAATCATAATTTCCCATTCTAAATAAGAAAGTGTCTTCGTAAAGGCAATACTTTCTAATAAACTCATGGTTTTTTCAGCTGCACCTAAAGCTGTGAATAGAGCCGCTAAAATAATTAAAGAGCTGGAAGCAAAGAAAGAAGTTGTACGCTCAAGGGCACCAATTGTTAGTACGTCCTCTGTTCGGTTTTCACGGTTAATAATTTGCATGGCCCATTCTTTACGGTAGCTATGCATAATGCTGGCAAGACAATCGACTTTATGGCTACGCCTTTTAGCGTATATACCATAACCAACCCAGCAGAATATAAACCATACTATTGAGATAATACTTAACCAGTTTATATTCATACTTCTTTTATATCCTATTCATTAAATTGTAAATCTTAGCTTTGTAACTTCCAGTGAATGGTTTGTCCGCCAAAGAAAGGTACTATGGGGTTACCATTAGGTAGCATAATTTCTTCGGGTATTACCCAATCTTCTTTTACGAGAGTAATTTTACCTTTGTTGCGTTCTAGTCCGTAAAAGTCTGCGCCATGATGGCTGGCAAAACCTTCGAGTTTATCCAGTGCATTGAGTTCATCAAATACTTGTGTGTATAGTTCAATAGCACTCCATGCGCTATAGCAGCCTGCGCACCCGCAGTCTGACTCTTTGCGATGTTTCTCATGTGGAGCTGAGTCAGTACCTAAAAAGAATTTACTTGAACCCGTTGCTACTACTTTACGTAAGGCTTCTTGATGAATATTACGTTTGAGCACCGGTAGACAGTAGTTGTGCGGACGTATACCACCTACTAATAAATCATTACGGTTAAGCAGTAAATGCTGTGGTGTAATAGTAGCAGCAATATTATCATCGGCACCGCTTACAAACTCAGCCGCTTCTTTTGTTGTGATGTGTTCAAATACAATTTTTAAACTGGGAAAATCATCGACAATCTTTTCAAGGTACTGATCAATAAACGCCTTTTCTCGATCAAAAATATCAACATGTTGATCGGTAACCTCGCCATGAATCAATAACAATAAACCTGCTTCACTCATCGCTTCAAAAACAGGGTAAAGGTTCTCAATAGTTTTAACCGCTGCACTAGAGTTGGTTGTTGCGCCAGCAGGGTATAGTTTTGCTGCCACAATGCCAGCGTCTTTTGCTGCTTTAATATCTGCACTGGTTGTTTTGTTCGTTAAGTACAAAACCATCAATGGCTCGAACTGACTGTTTTCTTCACGGGCCGCCATAATGCGTTGCTTATATGCAAGTGCTTCATCAGCATTCGTAACTGGAGGAACAAGGTTCGGCATGACAATAGCACGTTTAAAACAGCGTGCTGTTGCTGGTACGGTCTCTTTTAATATATCGCCATCACGAAAGTGTAAATGCCAGTCATCAGGGGTTTGTATAGTAATACTATTCATAGTTTTTCGTTACACCATTAATTAAGGCTATTATGCCACCTTTGTAGCGGCCACTTAAGTGCTTGCTACAAGTATTTACATCAGTAATTTGCCGTTTAATATTATGCGCATATTGCATGAGTTCAGGAGTGTTGGCTAGGGCTTTATCTGTTTTATGTGAAACTTATAGTGTACACAAGTACGTTTATTGCAATTTATATCAGTTTGGCACTATCTTTTTGCTATGAAATTTATGTTATTCTTAAGTGGTCAACTTATAAAAGTGGAGAGCACAATGAATAGTGTTAAGAATATATCGACCGTACTACTTGCCATATTTATGGCTTACGCTGCGCAGGCCGTAGCAGATGAAACGTATATTTGTTCGCATGATGGCAAACAACGTATTGTTACCATCAATTATGATGTTGCTGGTCAATCCGTACCATGCGAAGTGAACTACCAAAAAGACACAGGTACACAACGTTTATGGCGTGCTGAAGGACAGGTAGGCTATTGTGAAGATAAAACAGCAGAGTTTATCGCCAAACAAGAATCTTGGGGCTGGTCTTGTGAAAAACAAGCGGTAGCTACTGAGACGGAGTCTGCAAGCTAAAGTCAGTACCGATACTAAGCCGACCAATTTATATTGGTCGGCAACTATTCGGCATATAAAGTTTTTAATTCTTCCGCAATAATATACAAACCGCGTTCGAGTTGTTTGTCATCTAAAGCATAGTTAATACGTAAACATTGGCGCTGATGTGCCCAGTCCTCATCTATATCAACAAAAAAGTCTTCTCCTGGAATAACAAAAACTTTTCTATTTTTTAAACGCTGATACAGTTCGCGTGAAGAAACAGGCAAGTTTTGGCACCAAAGCCATAAAAAGAAAGCGCCTTCGGGTTTGTGTATTAATACTGGAAGATCTGTAAAAACCGTTTTTGCTAAGTCTAAGGCCTTTTCCATTTTTGCCCGATAAAAAGGGCGAATAAAGTTGTCACGTAAAGCAATGACTTTATTGTCTGTATCGCTAAATAAGCGGGTAACAATACGTGCGCCAAGGTTATTTGGCGCTAAACAAGTGATACCATTGATGCTACTCATTGCACTAATAATATTTTCATTAGCGACCATAATACCTGTACGTACGCCAGGTAAGCCAAATTTAGATAGCGACATACCTAAAATAATATTCTCGTGCCAATGAGGTCGGGCTTCTGTATAAATGGCACCGGGAAATGGAAAACCATAAGCATTATCAACAATTAAAGGAATGTTATGTTGTTGCGCTAACTGGTCTAGTTTTAATAGTTCAGCATCGCTAATCACGTTGCCTGTTGGATTGGTTGGGCGAGATACGCATATAGCTGCTATATCGTCACTAATTTTTAATTTATCAAAATCAATACGGTATTTAAATTGTTGTTCATTAAGCATATCTATACTGGGTTTATTCGACGTAAACATATCATCTGATAAACCTAAATCCATATAGCCGATATACTCAGGTGACAAAGGAAATAAAATTTTCTTATGTGAGCCATTTGGCATATTGCCAGCCAGTAAATTGAATAAGTAAAAGAAGCTATTTTGGCTGCCATTAGTCAGCATAATATTTTTGCTGCTAATACCCCAGTTGTAACGTTGGTTTAGAAATGTAGCGATAACGTCTATAAATTCACTGTCACCTTGTGGTGTGCTGTAGTAGCCGAGTGTACTTGTGAGTGACTGTGCGTCGAGCAGCTGTTGGATTTCTTCTGCAAATACAGCGCTGACCTCAGGAATAATGGCTGGATTGCC
>JAHDBX010000232.1 GCA_020630145.1 Gammaproteobacteria bacterium
TGCTTTTTTCTTATATTACTTTGATATTTTATTCATCTTTTAATTTATCAGCCTGCTTGACCCACTCATCTCTTTCAATGCGGCCTTTAAATTTAAGGCGCTCATCAATCCAATCAATAGTCTTCTTGTCAAACGCTGCCACCTGTGCAAACTGGTAAATGCCTAAGTCATTGAGTGTTTTTTCTAGCACCACACCTACACCTTTAATACGCTTTAAGTCATCCACTTTTGCTGGTGCAGCATCAAATAAAGCAGATGGTTTAGCTTCTTCGACGGGTGCAGAAACAGCAGCCAAAGGTTTAGCCGCAACCTCACTTTTTTCAGCCTCTAGTTTAGCTACGGTAGCATGACATGCATCCAACTTAGCTTGTAAGTCACTATCATCAGCATTATCACACTTACATAAACCGCGTAATAACCAACCAATAAAGAAACCCAATAATGCAGCGATTAAAAGGCATAGCCATAATTGTGTAATTAAATAAGTCATAGTATCAATCTCTATTCTACGTTAAATTCTATACGGCGGTTTACTGCACGCCCTGTTGCGGTACTGTTGTCTGCTATAGGTTGGCTTTCACCAAAACCACTCGCTTTTAAACGTGATGCATCAACATTACTATTGTTTAAATATTCTTTAACTGATGCGGCACGTTGTTGACTTAAAGCCAAATTAAAGTCTGCATTGCCATTTGAATCAGTATGACCTTTTATATGCAAGACAGCATCACAGCTTTGTGCAACAACACTAATGCGTTTTAGCAAAGGAAAACTTTCTATACGAATATCAGCCTTACCACTTTCAAAACGAATATTGGTATTAGCAACTAAGGCATTTAAACGTTTTTGACAGGCTTGATCATCATACGTCGCTGCAATTTGTAAATTTGTATTAAAGTCAAAATCATTATAACTAGACGATAATTGAGCAAAAGTACTCTGTGTTTTTTGTTGGATATCAGGCGATGCCACTTCACCAGACAAAGTTAAAACCTGACTATTCAAAGACAAGCTACCTGATGACAAACTTGAAAGCCCTGCTAAGCCCTGTTTTAAAATAGAGAGCGATGAATCGTCACTACCGACTACCAAGTTATTATTAATCGTAATACCCTGACCAAACTCAGCCTGTACATGATCAATAAACAAGGCTATATCTTCAGTGGAAGCTAGCACCCCGCTAAGGTTAATACTATTACCATCATATTCAGCATCAAGTGTTGCTGAAGGAAGCGGCGGTGTAAATTCTGGAATGTCAGCAGGCTTTTCTACTTGGCCCACTTGCCCTTCAAATGTAACCGTACGCACGCCCCAAATACTTTCAACTCGATCTACAGCAGCATCTCTTTCTGATTCACTGACGGTGTTGGCTGTCAGGTACACTTCTCTGCCGTCAACACGGCTTGAAAAAGCCGTCATATTTTCTTGATCTAAAGCTTCTTGTACTCTATCTGAAATATCCTGCTGAATACTGTTTGGATGATGTTTGTAGACACAAAACCAAGTCAGAATAATCAGTGCCAGTAAGGCTAATAAAAGTAATATCTTTTTTATCATTATCGCTTATCCACTTATGGTCGATGACGCCTGATTATAACTGATAATTTTATTCAGACTGTTATCAATTGTTAATAATAGTCACGTTTGTATAGCAAATACTAGAGTTTTGAACCTAACGTAAAATTGCTTATATAAACGCCCTTACCCAAAACTTAGTAATAACAAAATTAATAAAACCTGTTAACAACCTAGTACTCGGGCAATTCAATATCCTTAAACAAATCGTCTACTTCATTTTGATTTTTTGTTAATATCAACTCATCTACAAAATCACGCGTTAAATGTTCAGCAAAGTCTTCTAAGAAACGGTACATATAACCACGCAAATAGGTACCTCTTCGAAAAGCAATCTTAGTCACGCTATCTTTAAACAAGTGTTCAGCATCTATCTTAACCAGATCACTGTCAGAGCGTTTTTCATAGGCCATACGTGCTATTAAACCAATACCAAGACCTAAACGAACATAGGTTTTAATCACATCAGCATCTGTCGCTGTTAACACTAGGTCTGGTTTTAAACCCGCAGCTGCAAAAGCATCATCCGTTAAACCGCGCCCGGTTAAAGCTTTCACATACGTTACGATCGGGTACTGAGAAAGCTCTTCTAAGGTTAAATTACTTGGCTGCTTGCTGTATTTAGCTAAGGCATGATTACGCGGCACGACTACCGAACGATTCCACCGGTAAACAGGCAAAGCAAGTAAATCGGGGTATTGCGATAAAGCTTCTGTAGCAATCGCAAACTCAGCCTCACCTGTCACAGCCATATCTGCAATTAACTTGGGGGTACCCTGATTTAAGTGTAAATCTACATCTGGGTATTGCTGACGAAAAGTCGTAACCACAGAAGGCAAAATATAACGCGCCTGAGTATGCGTAGTCGCAATAGTCAGCACTCCCTGCTCATCATCTTTATACTCAGAAGACAAACTACGAATATTCCTTACCTCACTCAATACGCGCTCGGCATGATCTATGATACGTTCACCGGCTGGGGTGACACGTGTAAGGTGCTTACCATTACGGGTAAATATTTCTACACCCAGCTCCTCTTCGAGCAGCTTTATTTGCTTGCTAACACCTGGCTGTGAAGTATAAAGGTGTTCAGCCGCTTCAGAAATATTCAGGTTATTTTTAGCTATAGCGACTAAAAAACGTAATTGTTGTAGCTTCATAGTTCTACCGGTCTATTTATACTGAAGCCTGAGTATAAGCATTTTTTCTATATAATCAAATGCTATAAAAAAATAAATAGTTATTCTTTTAAGAAATTAGTCTTTTAAGGTATGGTTGCGCCCCAATACAGAATTAACTACCGAGAAAACCATGTCAGAGCTAAGCCAAGCATTACAAGCCAAAGTTGCACACAGTAAAGAAATTATTAAAAAAATCATCGCCGACCACAGTCCAGTGGTATTTGCGAACAGCTTAGGTGCTGAAGACATGGTATTGACGGATCTACTTGCTAAAAGCTTTCCTGAAGTGACTATCTTTAGCTTAGATACAGGCCGTTTACCTGCTGAAACTTACGACTTAATGCAAAAAACTGAAGAAGCCTACAATATAAAGCTCAAGATGTATTATCCAGATACCGCTGCATTAGAAGAATTTATCCGTGAAGAAGGCATTAACCCTTTCTACCGCAGTGTTGATCTACGTAAGAGCTGCTGTGGCATACGTAAAGTGCAGCCACTAAAACGTGCTTTAGCTGACCAAGGTGCTTGGATTACCGGTTTACGTCGCAGCCAATCTGTTACACGTACCGAATTAGCAGAAATTGAGCATGATGATGCATTTGGCCTATATAAAGCCAACCCTCTTGCTGACTGGGAAGAAAGCGAAGTATGGGATTATATCAAGGCATTGAATGTGCCATACAATGCACTTCACGATCAAAACTACCCTAGCCTTGGTTGCTCGCCTTGTACACGTGCCATCACACCAGGCGAAGACGTACGTGCTGGACGCTGGTGGTGGGAAAACCCTGAACTAAAAGAGTGCGGTTTACACGCCGGACCAACTACTGCTTTAAAATAAGCAACAAACTCCGTACACTTGAAATACCCGCGACTCCAGCGGGTATTTTTTTATCCATACAATAAACGTTATAATGCCCTATGGACTATTTACCCATATTTTTAGATGTTAAAGACCGCCGCTGTGTTGTAATAGGCGGTGGTGAAATCGCCGTGCGTAAAGCCGATATGCTACTAAAGGCTGGCGCACATGTTGTCATCATTTCACCAGAGA
>JAHDBX010000233.1 GCA_020630145.1 Gammaproteobacteria bacterium
GTCATTAAAGAAGCTATCGAAGATGCTGGGCGTCAGGTGACACACCAATTAGAGCGCTTTTTCACCACGCTTGGCACCATTGCCATGGTTACGCCTTTATTGGGTTTGCTAGGTACGGTATTGGGCATGATTAATGTTTTTACTGTTATATCTACATCGGGCGTTGGTGATCCGCAAGAGTTGTCAGGCGGTATATCACAAGCGTTGATTACGACGGCTACGGGCTTGTCTGTTGCTATTCCTGCGATGGTGTTTCATCGCTTATTTCGCCGTAAAGTCGACTCACTTGTGATTGATATGGAGCAAGAGGCAACTAAGCTGATTGAAACTCTGCATGAAAAAAATCGCAAAGCCTAATATTAGCGGAGTCAGCGTTGAAATTTGCAACTAAAGAAAAAGATAGCCAGGAAATTAATATAACCCCTTTAATTGATGTGGTGTTTATTTTATTAATATTCTTTATGGTCACGACCACTTTTGTTAAAGAAGCCAAGGTAACCGTTAATCTACCCAAAGCTGCGCAAGTGCCCCTTGCTGAGAAAGAACAGCCATATGAAATTATGATTGACAGTAAAGGTAATTTCTTTGTGGCGGGTAAAGCACTGTCATCAAAGCGCCCATCGGTTATTAAGCAAGCTTTACAAGACTTAACGCGTAATAATAAAAATAAAGCGTTAATCTTACGTGCCGATGCCAATACGCCGCATCAGTCTGTTGTAACTGCCATGGATGTTGCTGCCCAATTAGGTTTGGTAAAGCTATCTATTGCGACTACACGCTCTACTAACTAATCGAATTATATGAATTCAACACAACCTTTGTCGGGAGGTAAAACATACCGACGATTACTTGGTTATTTAGCACAGGTTAAGGGCTTTTTTATCATTAGTATCATTTGCATGATTTTACTTGCTTTGATTGAAATGAATTTAGCTAGAATTATGGGGCCTTTGTTAGAAGTTGGCTTTATAGAAAAAGATCGCGATGCTGTTTACTTGGTCATGGCACAGCTGGCTGCCTTATTTATTGTACGTGGTTTTGCAGGCTTACTTGTTATTTACTTAACGGCAAAAATAGCCAGAGGTATTATCTATACACTTCGCCAGCAAGTTTTTTCCAAGTTACTGCACTTGCCCACTAAAGTATATGATCAGTCTACTACGGGTGAGTTTGTGTCAATGATGTCGTATAACACTGAACAGGTTGCACAATCGACCACTGGCGTTATAACTACCTTGGTAAAGGATAGCTTAACCGTAATCTTTTTAATCGGTTTAATGGTTTACGTTAACCCTACCGTATCTATTTTATTCTTAGTTAGTGTGCCCTTGATTGGTGTGTTAATGAAGGTCGTGTCAAAGCGTTTGCGTAGAGTGTCGCATCGCATACAAGACAGCATGTCTGACAGTACGCAAATGGTTGAAGAAGTGATAGACGGTCATCGCGTTGTTAAGGTATTTGGTGGGCAGACACATGAACTTGAAAAGTTTACCGATGCTAACAAAAACAATCGCAATCAAAATGTGAAATTAGGCTTAACTCAAGGTTTAATGGAGCCTTGTGTACAAGTTATCGCGGTTAGCTTTTTACTATCATTGATCTATATTGCCGTATTTTATGAAGGTATAAAAGCCAATGAGTTTATTCAGTTAATTAGTGCAATATTGCTTATTTTTCCTGCTTTGAAACGTTTGACGAATGTTAATGTGGCTTTGCAGAAAGGTATTGCTGCTGCGCAATATATTTTTCTTTTAATAGATACAGCAAGTGAAAAAGATGAAGGCGATGTGATTGCTGAAAATGTGCAGGGCAACATTCAATATCAACAAGTTGGTTTTGCATATGAAGGTAACCTGAATGTACTAAGAGATATTAATCTTGATATTAAATCAGGGGAAACCATTGCTTTTGTTGGTCGCTCAGGTAGCGGAAAAAGTACGCTAGTTAACTTATTACCACGTATTTACACAGAGTTTTCTGGTCAAGTTTTACTTGATGATAAAGCGATTAATGAATACACATTAGACAGCTTGCGTCAGCATATATCTTATGTTGGACAAGACGTTACTTTGTTTAATGACACTATTGCTAATAATATTGCTTATGGTAGCGGTAATGGCGTGACTCGTGAGCAAGTTGAAGCTGCTGCCGAGGCAGCTAACTGTAAAGCTTTTATTGAAAATATGTCAGATGGCTTTGACACTATGATAGGTGAAGATGGAGTCTTATTGTCAGGTGGCCAGCGTCAACGTTTAGCAATAGCACGAGCTTTGTTAAAAGATTCACCTATACTTATTCTCGATGAAGCGACTTCAGCTTTAGACTCAGAGTCAGAGGAAAAAATTCAAGTTGCTCTAGATCGCTTGATGCAAAACCGTACAACACTTGTTATAGCGCATCGTTTATCAACTGTCGAGAACGCTGATAAAATTATTGTTATGGAAAATGGGGCGATAGTTGAACAAGGTAACCATGCAGAGTTGCTTGCCTTCAAAGGTCAATATGCTTCTTTGTACAACTTACAGTTTAATACCGACGCAATAGTTGATGAGCCAGCTAAAGATACAGCTATTAAGGCTGATGTAACAAAAAGTATTGTTCAATACCATCAACGTGGACATAACTATTTAAGTCAGCAGCAGGGTACAAATATTTTTGAGCGTATGTGGTATGGCGCTCACCCCTTGGCTATGTTTCTCGTGCCAGTTAGTTGGGTGTACAGTCTTTTAGTTGTTGTGCGCAAACAATTTTATAAACTGAATTTGTTTAAACGTTATCGCCCGTCTATCCCAGTGATTATTGTTGGCAATATTACAGTTGGTGGTACGGGTAAAACACCTCTGGTTATTTGGGTTGCTAAGTTTTTAAAAGCTTTGGGTTTGCGTGTGGGTGTTATCAGTCGTGGCTATAAAGGTCAGTCTACAGAATGGCCTTTGTTGGTTAATACTGATTCTGACCCTGCTTTAACGGGTGATGAAGCCGTTATTATTGCTAGTGGCACAGGCTGTCCAGTCGCTGTAGGGCCGAATAGAAAAGATAGTGTTGAATTATTAATAAATGAGCACAACTGCAATATCATTGTGTCAGATGATGGTTTACAACATTACGCTTTAGAGCGCGATGTTGAAATTATTGTGACAGACGGTTTGCGTGGTTTTGGTAATGGCATTTTATTACCTGCGGGGCCAATGCGAGAACCTCGTTCTAGAATAGAAGGCTGTGAGTTTATTGTGTCAAATGGTGCAACCTTGCCCAATGCTTACAGTATGTTTATGACAGGTGATAAATTGTTAGATTTATCGGGGGCCGAACAAATGCACTTGTCCGCACTTGCAGGGCAAACCGTGCATGCGGTAGCAGCTATTGGTAATCCGGAACGCTTCTTTGATTTGCTGCGTGTGCATAATGTCCATGTGGTTGAGCACCCAATGGAAGATCATGCTGAGTTTGCTCTACATGATATCGTTTTTGATGATGATTACCCCGTTGTGATGACAGAAAAAGATGCGGTTAAATGTAAACAGTTTTTGCCACAGTTAAAAGAAAAGCCTATTTATTATTTGCCAGTTCAAGCGCAACTTAGCGAGTCTTTTGAAAGCGCTTTGCAGGATACTGTTTTAAAATTAGTTGAGCACAAAGAAGATGATTAGTGATGCACTATTAAGTATGTTAGTTTGCCCTCAGTCAGGTCAGGTGCTTGAATATGATGGTACGAGTAATACGCTGATTTGCCGAGCTAGTGGACTACGTTACGCTGTTGTTAATGGCATCCCCGTGTTAATTGAAGAAGAAGCTTCT
>JAHDBX010000234.1 GCA_020630145.1 Gammaproteobacteria bacterium
CCATGTGCATATTGTTGCGAGTAGGGCAGCAATAGGGTGGGTCCAGATTCTATTGGCATATCGGAGTGTGCGACTGCGCCTTGCAGAGTTAGGTAGCTAGACATATTTTGTGCATGTTGAGGGTACTCAGTCACTACATCGTCTGATTGAAAACCTAAATGGTAATCTCGGTGTGGCATTTGTGCTTCACCACCGGGTTTAACAATATTAACTTGGCTAGTCATTTGATAACTTGGGCCTAACCAGCTACGAGCGGCTAGAGCGATAACTTCATTACTGTAGTAGCGAACATGTACTTCAGGCTTATGGGCGCAGCATTTTTGAATAGCATTCCAAACACGGTCGTTGGCGCCGGGCTTAGCAAAATGATCGCCTTTTTTAGTCATTTGAGCGCGCTCGCTTTCTACAACATGCTTAATTACTTTGTTGTAATCATCGATAATTTGCAGATCTGGGTAAGCACTTTTAATAACGTAAACGCCTGGCCCCTTATCAAGGCAAAAAGCCAGTTCGTCTAAGGCTTTAGCCTCATTTTTTAGCAAGGCTTCGGCTTTATAAATAGGAATTTGTGACTGAATATCACTTGCAAGAGGGTAATTAGACGGGTGGGTTATTTGCTCACATATCTTAGTGAAATCAGCGATATTAATCATCTTGGCCTACTTATTAATGAATACGAGTTGAGGGCATATGCCTTATATGTTGATAATAACAAAATCGAGGAAATATTCCAATACTTCTTATTATAGAATATATATTCTATAAATGGAATATATTACCGTATACATCTGTAAATTTACAGATGATCTGATTTTTGTGACAACAGGCAATTTCATATTTACAATGGCTATTTATCAGCTATAAATGATAGAGGGTTTAGTTTGTTACAGTCTGCCGGCTGCCAAGAGAAATAATAAATTAATGACAAGCTACAAAGATTTAGAGCAAAATTTAATTGACGCTAATCTGTTAAAAGTATTAGATGTTACACCTGCCCCCATTATTGTTTCTCGCCTTGACGGTAGCTTTGAATATGTGAATGTAGCCTTTCTTAATATGCTGGGCTATAGCGCAGAAGAAATTTATGAAGATGACATTGTTGTCTCACACCCTGATGAACTACTGCTCAATGAAAAGATTAGAGAGAGCTTACATAAAGCTCCCTTTACGCCTATTACTTTAGAAAAACGGTACTTGCATAAATCAGGAAAAGAAGTCATCGGTTTATTAACGATGGTTGCTGAGCCCGATGAAGAAGGCAAGGTAAAGCGTTTTATTGCTCAAATAATTAATATAACGGAACATAAAGTTGCCCAACAAAATATAGAAATTTTCCGTGCTCTAATTAATAAATCTAATGACAGCATGATTGTCTTTGATCCGCTAAGTGGTTTAGTTAGAGATGCTAATCAAGAGTGTTGTGAACAGTTAGGCTATAGTATTGAAGAGTTACAAGAAAAAACGGTCAAAGATATAGATATTAATATGTCGGATCAGACAGTTTGGTCTGAACATGTTGAAAGCGTAAAAAAATCTGGCGGACAAATATTAGAAGCGATACAAAAGCGTAAAGATGGCTCATGTTTTCCGGTTGAAATTAGTGTTAGTTATGTAGAGTTAGAGCAAGATAGTTATATGCTAGCAATAATTCGAGACATAAGTGAGCGTAGAAAAAAAGATGAAACCATATGGCATCAAGCTAATTATGATTCCCTAACAAATTTACCAAATCGCGATATGTTGCAAGATAGGTTGGGGCAACAAATAAAAAGGCTGAATAAAAAAATAGCGATTCTTTGTTTGGATATAGATCATTTTAAAGATATCAATGACTCGTTTGGCCATCATAGTGGTGATAAGTTATTAATAGAAATAGCAAAACGTATAAAAAACTGTACACGTGACTGCGACACGGTTGCTCGTTTGGGCGGTGATGAATTTGCTATCGTTATTGATGAGTTAGAAGACAGCAAATATATAGAAAAAATTACGGAGAATATATTAGAAGCATTACTTTTACCTATAGATTTAGGTATTCATAAAGCATTTGTTAGTGGCAGCATTGGTATAACGATATACCCTAATGATAGTCAGTCTACTGAGGAATTACTAAAAAATGCCGACCAAGCAATGTATGAAGTAAAAAATAATGGCCGTAATGGATACAAATATTTTACTCAGTACATGCATGATAAAGCTTTGGCAAGAGTACAATTGATTAATGACCTGCATAGGGGTATAGAAAATAAAGAGTTTGAAATGGTTTATCAGCCGATTATTAATATGGAAAATAATAATATTAATAAAGCTGAGGCATTAATTCGTTGGAATCACCCAACAAGAGGAAAAATAAATCCTGATGAATTTATACCAATAGCTGAGGAAAGTAATTTAATTGTGGAAATAGGTCGTTGGGTATTTGAAGAAGTATCTAAACAAATGTATGAATGGAAAAAGCAAAATAGAAAAAAATTACAAATAAATATTAATATGTCGCCCATACAGTTTAGTCATAAGAGTGATGAGTTTATCAAAAAATGGCTAAAAGAATTAACAGATTATGGGCTTGAGGCGAAGGACTTTACAATAGAGATTACCGAAGGTGTTATGATGAATATGTATAATACAGAAGGTATTGGTGAAAAATTATTATTGATGCGTGAGGCCGGTGTTAATATTGCTTTAGATGATTTTGGTACAGGTTACTCTTCTTTAGCATATTTAAAAAAATTAGATATAGATTACATTAAGATAGATCGTACATTTGTACTAAATTTAAAACCCGACTCTGATAACTTAGCCTTGTGCGAAGTTATTATTATGTTGGCTGAAAAATTTAACCTTAAAGTAGTAGCTGAAGGTATTGAGTCAGAAGAGCAATATCAGTTGTTGCAAGATGCGGGTTGTAATTATGGCCAAGGCTTTTTATTTTCAAGACCGCTTACTGCTAAAGTGTTTACCGATTTGTTTGTTAAAAAAAACGCGTAATAAACTAAAAATATCAATGAAAAATAATACTGAAAAACTAATTAAAGATTTGCAGCATGATGTCAGTGCTATTCGCACACATAAACTATTCGCGGTTTACAATTCGATTTATAAGTTGCTCGCTTTTCAATTTATGAAAGGTATAGCTTTTGGTTTAGGTAGTGTTGTTGGTGCAACGATCGTTGTATCAGTGTTGCTTTATTTTTTAACGCAAATCGAGCTTATTCCTATTATTGGTGACTGGGTAAAACTCATTATTTCTGAAATTCAACCGGACCCTGGATCTTAAGTTACGTTAAAAATTACTTAGCGTTTGCCAAAGCATCCTCAGCGCTAATATTGTTAATACAATACTTAAAATATAATTAAATAATTGTGGCTTGGTTTTCAATAGTATTCTTTTGCCTATTAAGGTACCAATAAAGCCAGATATAATCATAGCCAATATCATGGGTAAATAATCAATAAATGCAAAACCCAGAAAACCAAACACCATAACTTTTAAGGCGTGTTGAGCTGTTAAGCATGCGGCCGTTGTTGCAACAATACTTTGTGGCGATAATGAAAATGACCGTATTAAAGAAATAACTAAGGGCCCGGTTGCGCCAACGAACATGGTAACAATCGTTGTTATTAAGCCACCTATACTCAAGCCCCATTGACTATTTATTATGCTTTTTAACTTAGGCCCCCATGCCGCATAAAGAATGAACAAAGCCAGTATTACTCTTAAGACGTCTATAGGTAAACTAATAACAATTTTCCCGCCTATAAAAGCGCCAACTAAGCTACCTGCTATAAAA
>JAHDBX010000235.1 GCA_020630145.1 Gammaproteobacteria bacterium
GCTCATCTTTACGTTCTTGAATATTTAGCGACAGCGTTTCTTTGCTGCGATTTTCTTCAATTAAGGCTAAACGCTGATTTAAATAATTAAACTCAATATCATTGTCTATACGTGCTTGATGTTGCTCGTATAAAGTTGGCAGTAATTTTTGAATGGTTTGATCGTAAAAATAATTGGCCGGCGTGATTTTATTCCATGGCAATGCATGTTTCTCAATGCTTTCACCAAATTCATCTTCACTAATAAACGAAGGGAAGCTAATGTCTGGAATAACACCGCGATGCTGCGTACTATCACCTGATATACGATAGAAAGTAGCGTTGGTAAATTTAATTTTACCCGGCTTTAAGTCATACAATGTTTGCACTGTACCTTTACCAAAAGTACGTTGACCTAAAATAATACCTCTGCCAGAGTCTTGTATAGCACCAGCAAAAATTTCTGAGGCAGATGCAGATAAACGATTAACCATAACAGCAAGCGGGCCGTCATAATCAATAGATGGGTCATTATCCATAAGCACTTGTTTTTTTCCGCTGCTAACACGCACTTGTACAACGGGGCCTCGCTTAATAAACAAGCCCGTAATTTTTTCAACTTCGTCTAAAGACCCGCCGCCGTTATTACGTAAGTCTATAATCAGGCCATCAATATCTTCTTTCTTTAATTCGCGAATTAAGTTGCGGACATCACGTGAACTACTGCGATAGTCTTTGTCACCAGCGTAATACGCATCAAAATCCAGATAAAAAGTAGGGAGTTCAATTACCCCAATTTTTAAATCTTTATTATCCCGTTTAACTTGAATAATTTTCTTTTTAGCCGCTTTGTCTTCAAGGCGAATAGTGTCGCGAATAAGATGAATTTCAGTTTCTGTACTGGTACCTGTGGCATCTGATGTTAATAGCTGCAAGCGTACCGTAGACCCTTTAGGTCCACGAATTAAATCAACAACATCATCCAGACGCCAGCCCACAACATCAACCATTTCACCTTTCTTGTCTTGGCCAACCGCAATAATTTTATCAGCAGGTTTAATTAAACCGCTTTTTTGTGCTGGGCCACCCGGCACCAAGTTTACAATTTTAGTGTGCTCGTCTTCGCGTTGTAAACGCGCACCAATGCCTTCTAAAGACAGGCGCATATTAATGTCGAAATTTTCCGATTCACGTGGCGGCAAATAAGTAGTATGCGGGTCATAAATGCCAGTAAACACAGCCATAAACGTAGCGTAAACATCATCATTGCTAAATTCACGAATACGCTTGTCCTGATTGCTATAGCGTTTGTTTAAAATGGTTTTAATTTCATCATTATCTTTATTGCTTAACTTTAAGCTCAGAACATCGTTTTTAAATTGTTTGCGCCATTTTTCACGTAAAGCAGTGGCATCAACTGGCCACGGCATGTCTTCGCTGTCAATCGACAAACTTTCTTTTTTACTAAAGTCAAACTTATCTATTTGTGTCGTTTGCTCAAGCAGGTAGCCCATGCGAGCAATACGTTGCTTGTGAACGGTGTTGTAAATAACAAAAGCCAAGTTTACTTTGCCGCTGTTAATTTCATTGTCTAGCTTAAATCGGTAGGCCTCAAACTCAGCAATGTCTTTGCTGGTAAGCAGTTGCTTTCCTTTATCTAAGTAGTCGATGTACTCGTCCAGCAGCACACTAGATAAGCTATCGTTAATAGATAAGGGCTGATAGTGGTTATATTGCAGTTGTGCTAAAACACGGTAGGTTGTACGGCGATATTCACTTTTGGGTGATAGCGTAGCCGTTGTTGAGTCGGTGCTGCCAATAGCTGCAACATCGCCTAATTTCACGAGTATTGCAATAGCAATACCAGCACTGATTAAAATGAATTTTAGGGACGTTTTTTTAGGCATGTTTTACTCTTAATATATACATCGTAAAGACTATAGCTGATTTGCGTATACTTTTCGCTAGGAATCTACGGTTTACTGTTGTGGTGATAGTTTTTGTACAACTAACGGCTCAGAATCTGTTTTCTCTTCGTTTGACGCGTATTGTTGGTAAAAATTCAATACTCGTTTCACATATTTTTGTGTTTCTTTGTACGGTGGTATACCTTTATAACGTTTAACGGCACCTGCGCCCGCATTATAAGCCGCAATGGACTTTGATTTACTGCCCTTAAACTCAATTAATAGATCGTTAAAATGGGTAATGCCCGCCTTGATATTGCTTTCGGCATTAAATCGGTCGAGTACGCCATAGTTTCGCGCGGTTTGCGGCATTAACTGCATGAGCCCGCGAGCACCAGCTCGTGAAATGGCTCTGCGGTCAAAACAAGATTCTGCACGAATAATCGCTTTAATAAGCGTAGGGTCAATATTAAATTGTTGCGCATACTTCCTGACATGGTGCATATATTTTTCTGCACGTCTGTTCATCATCGACTTGGTCACGCCTTTGCAAGACAAAGTAGCAGTGGCACGGCCGTATTTATCAATAAAGGTAAAATCTTTAGAATGAATTTTTTTGTCGGTTATCCAACGTGTGCCATCTTTTTCTTGGTACACAAATGTTTCTGCATACGAAGTAGTAGGCAGGAAAAGGCTAAATAGTAAGCACTGTAAGCTAAATTGACGCATATTTTTTGTCTTGTCTATCTCATCCATAAGCTTAAGCAGCAAGCATAATATGTTTAATGGCATGTGGCAAATAAGCAGGCAGAAATTCATAAAAATGTGAATGAAATAACTTACTTATCTGCTAAGCGTAGTATAAACTTAATTATATTATGAGCGATATAACACCAACCAACGAAGATTTGCAGCGACGCCTAAATGAAGTCATGTCGCATGCCCGTGAAAATGAGCAGAAAAACCAGCTTTTTCAAAAAATGGAACTTAAACTTTTAAGCAAAGAAACCTTGGTTGAAGTCTGTGGTGTATTAGTCAACGACTACCGCTCAGCATTTAAAGTTGAAAGAGTAAATTTACTCTTAATTGACAGCGGTAAAAAGTTAAGCCGTATGTTTGACGACCAAGGCCCCGCATCGCCCAGCATTCAAGAACACGTGCAATTTATTCACGACTTTGACACATTAAACAATCTTGGCCAATTGCCCAAGCAACCTATCTTGGGTGGCTATCAACGTGAAACGCACCGTATATTTTTTGGTGAGTCTTCAATATTTACGCTAAAAAGCGTTGCCGTTTTGCCGATTTATCGCCATGGCTTATTACTAGGCTTCCTCAGTTTTGGTAGTAATGATGTAGAACGCTATCAAACCGATATGGCAACGGACTTTCTAGAGCGCTTGGCTATGATTGCCGCCGTGAGTATAGAAAATGTCATTAATATAGAATACCTGCGGCAACTAGGTTTAGTTGACCCGCTTACCTCTGTATTTAATCGCCGTTACTTTTTCCAGCGCCTCGACGACGAAGTGATGCGGGCTTTACGCCACGCGCACCAACTTGCATGCCTTTATATTGATATAGACCATTTTAAACAAGTAAATGATAAGTATGGCCATGCAGCAGGTGATGTAGCCTTATTGCATGTCACAAAAATATTAAGCGACGGCATTCGTGTAAGCGATGTGCTTGCCAGATTAGGTGGCGAAGAGTTTGCCATTTTATTACCCGAGGTCAGCCAGCAAGGCATGATTGATACCGCTGAACGTATTCGTGCTGCAATAGAACAGCAAGCATGCGAACTGACAACCTCATCAAAAATAGACCTTACCGTATCAATAGGTATGGCAATTATCGATGGCGATAAAACCATTGGTGAAGCTTCGGATATGGGTGATAT
>JAHDBX010000236.1 GCA_020630145.1 Gammaproteobacteria bacterium
CCACGGTTGTACAAGCCGTCGCTAGTATTGCTGTCCCAGTTTGATAAACTGCCTGCGTAATTTTTTAATTTATATTGACTGCTTGCTTGCCATGCTGGTGTAGAGAAATCTTCTGCTGCGGCCTCATAGTTTTCATTTTTAAAATTTTTGTATGCTTGTTGTTCTTTGTTTAAAAATAAATTTTTCCAGTCAAAGGCATCATTGGCTTCAGTGGGTTGGCTAAGCACTAAAAAGCATAATGGCAGTACAAAAAAGACGCCACGACGAAAACAGAGCAATAGGGCAGGTAGTAAGAGTATGCTTAAATACGCACCCATATCTTTCCATTGATCTGTAATTTTGTCAGTGGATAAGTCCTTGGTATTTGTACCGCCATTAAGGCTTAGTAATGCTTGTATGTCAGCTTCATTAGTAGCAATTTCTCTATAAACCCCGTTACCTAATTGAGTCGCTTTACTTAAAGTTTTAGCATCTAGTTTGCTTAGGACGATATTGTTGTTGCTGTCAGTTATAAAACCCTTGCCAGATTGTGTTTCACTTGATTTAGGGATAGGCCCACCTGCTTTACTTGCAACCGCAAGAATTGATAGCCGGTGTCCTGCGCTACGCAAGGATTTTATTGCTTCTTCAGTATTACTGTTTAATATTAGGCTGTCGGTGATTGCGAGTACATGTCCTTGCCGAGTACTTGTTTGCTTGAATAATTCATTCGCTTTGTTTATGGCTCTGTCTATACGACTGCCTTGTGTACGAATAGCGTTACTATTTAGATTGGGTAAGTGTGTAACGATAGTTTTTATATCATCGGTAATAGGTGTGACAACATAGGCATCGGCAGCATAGGCAATAAGTGCGGTTTGTTTGTCGCTACGTTTGTCAAGAATATCTGCTATCTTTTGCTTGGCTCGAGTTAATCTAGATGGCGGTATATCTTGGCTGTTCATCGAGGTAGACAAGTCGAGCAGTAAAATCATCACGTCACTTTGTTTAAGCACGGGTTGAGGCAGCTTTTCCCAGCTTGGACCTGAAAGAGCAAGAATAGCGAGTAAGGTACTAATGGTGATTAATACACTTTTTAGCCATTTCAAGTTGTCTTCTTCAGGTGCTTTGTCTAATACATATTGCGCTAAATGCTTGTCGATAAAGTCATTTTGTTTTTTATTATTGCCTTGCAAAAAAATATACCATATGGCGTAAGCTATAAGTGGCAATATAGCCAATAGCCACAGCGGCCGAATAAAGTGTAATGACTCTATCATATCTGGCGACCCTTCTTATTGCTGGGCCATATTATGCCGCGTTCAATAATAAGTAAAATGGCTATTATTGTAGCGAGTGCAAGTGCTACGCTCAGTGGCCAGTAAAATAGACTTTTAATGGGTTTAAAACTTTCCTGTTCTTTTTCAACCGGTTCAAGCTGGTCAATTAAACGGTATATTTTTTGTAACTCTTCTGTGTTACGTGCGCGAAAATAACGACCACCTGTAGTATTCGCTATCAGTGTTAGTGTGTCTTCATCTAAATCTTGTGAAGGATTACGGCGTTGCTGGCCGAACCAGGTATTAACAATTTCTTCATCAGCACCTATGCCGATAGTATAAATTTTTAGTTGATTATTGGCGGCTATTTCTGCTGCCTTTTCAGGTGTGATTGCGCCAGCGTTGTTAGCGCCGTCAGTAACCAGTATTAATATTCGCTCAACGCTTTCTGCTTCCTTATTATCTTTGCTTAGGCGTTTAACCGCTATGCCAATGGCATCACCAATGGCTGTTGCTCTTTCGCCTGCAAGGCCAATAAAGGTTTCTTGCATCAGTTGTGCTACCGTTTTAAGGTCGAAGGTTAGGGGTGTTTGTAAATATGCTTGTTCACCAAATACAATTAAACCAAGGCGATCACCCCGTCGTTTTTCTATAAAGTAGGCTACCACTATCTTGCTTGCCGTTAAGCGGTTAATACGGGTTCGATTATAAACAAAGTCTTTTTCCTTCATGCTGCCTGATAAATCAACAGCTAGCATTATGTCTCGACCACTAACCGGCAAAGATATAGAGTCGGATACCCACTTGGGTTGTGAGGCTGCACAGAGTAGGCTTAGCCATGCGAGGCTTAATAATATAAGCTTGCTTAGCGACCGATAGTGAAAGCGATGTGTGCCTTGTTCTAAGGCAAATTGCTTTAGCCTAGGTACGCGCATGCTGGTTTGATAATTGTTTGCACGAGGCAGTAAATAACGAACAACTAAAGGTAAAGGTAAACAATAAAACACCCATGGCCACTCGAACTCAAGCATTTGAGGGCTCCTTGGAGTAGGTGTCTAAGCAGGTGTCAATAAAAAGAATAAAAGCTGCACTATCTATATTGACTGATGGTGCATAATTACCTAGCGTTAATGTGTTCTTATAGGTTTGTGTGAAGTGCGAAGTGGCAAACACTTGATTTAAGTGTTCCAACCATGCTTTGCCGGTAAGGTTGGCTGAGTCACTTGAAAGTTCTACACAAAATTTGCGCAGCAATATAGAGCTTGATTGTATAAGTTTAAGATCATGATTATCTGCTTGGTGTTGTTTTTTAATTGCAGCAAATAAGTCACGGTAGGCTAGTACTGAAAATGGCTGATTTGTTTGTATGCTAGTAGCATTATGTGATTTTATTCGCAGCTTGCGAATAATGAGTACTGCGATTGTTAAAAACAGCAGTGCCAGAATTAACCACCAACCCAGTGCCAAGGGCCACCAACTAGGTTCAGTAGGTAAATGTATATCACGTAATTGCTGTGCTAAGTCTTGAGACATTTATATTTTATTTCTGTAAATTGCACGAAGCGTAGTTAAGTAATCGTCATGTGTAAGCAGTTTTATATATTGCATACGTTCTTTTAGGCAAAGCTGTTTAATGTATTTTTGCTGTTGCTGATAATGTTCCGAGTATTGTTGACGCACTTTTTTAGATTGCGTATTGAGGTTTAGCCATTTGCCTTGCTGATTTCCTTGTTGGCTTATGCGTAAATTACCACTGATGGGTAGCTGTTCTTCAAAGGTATCATTGATTTGAATGAGACTGACGTCATTGTGTTTTGCCAGTTTGCGAAAGTAAGGCTGGTCTTGCTCGCTCATATCGGTGAAGTCACTCAGCATAAAAATAAGCGAACCGGGATGAGCTACTCTATTTAAGCGTTTTAGTGCATTTTGCCACTTTTCATTTGAGCTGAATTGGTTTTGATGACTATTGTCACTGTGCCATTCATCGAAAGCAGGGTGCTCTGATAACGTTTTAAACCAATGACTTAAACCATTGCGACCACTGTTGGGTCGTACTTCAATGTGTTGGTTGTTTGAAAAGAGTAGCCCGCCAATTTTGTCATTGTTACGGTAAGCTGCCCATGCTAGTAGCGCACAAACTTTAGCTGCAATTACGGCCTTAAAAGCAACGCGTGTCGCAAAAAACATATTGGGGCGTAAGTCTAGCCAGAATATAACGGGGCGCTCTCTTTCTTCTCGATAGAGTTTAGTATGTGTTTTGCCACTTCTAGCCGTTACATTCCAGTCTATGGCTCGCACATCGTCACCTGGCTGGTATAAACGTAGTTCATCAAACTCCATGCCGCGACCTCGTAAACTTGAAAGGTATTGGCCAGATTGCGCATTACGAATTTTTTGTGGGCGTAAGGATAAACTTTCAGCTGCTTTAGCAAGCTGTAAGCAATCATCAAGGCTGATTGCAATAGCAGAGTTTTTT
>JAHDBX010000237.1 GCA_020630145.1 Gammaproteobacteria bacterium
TTGCTTGATAATCTTTCCAGCCAGAGCCAATTAAGTAACCACGTACTACAGCTTCAATAGGCAAGGCATCCAGCTTTTTAACAATCATGCCACGACCGCCTAGTTGTGAAATTTCGTCAGCGTTTAATACATCTTCCAACGGCATATCAGATAAATGGTTGCCGATAATATGCTGGGTTTTTTCAAACCAAAATTGACTAAGCTCTGTTAATAAGCGTCCTTTGCCTGGAATAGCATTTGGCAAAATCACATCAAACGCAGATAATCGATCACTTGTAACAATTAACAAATGGTCGGCATCGACTTCATAAATGTCACGGACCTTTCCTTTGGCAATTTGTTTGACAGAATGTAAATTTGACTCAAAAAGGGCTTTAGACATAGTAATAATAATTCAAGTATAAAAAAATAAGATTAATGCTAATATAGGCGCATAAAAATGGATTTTAGCATGTTAACGAGTAATAAATTAAATGAATATCTATCAAACTTGCATGTGAAATTTATCTAAATCAGTAATGACTTTTACTAGGACTAACCGTGTTGAATAAAAATAAATTTGGCCTCTTTTTACTATTTAGCTTGCTTTCATTCAGTGTGCAAGTGTTGGCTGTTTATGAATCGAATGTAGGCTCTGTAAGTGAGCAGCCTGCACGTTTTCTTGATAGAAATAAGCAATTACCTTGGCCGCAAGAATTAGATCAGGATATTCAATTCTGGGTCAATGTATACACAAAAGTAGATGCGGGTTCAGGTTATATTCATGATGCTAAGTTGCTTGATGTCGTATATGGCAAAATCAAGTTTAATGCCGATATTGATCGAAAGTCGCGAAACAAGTTGGTTAAACGGCATAAAAAGCGCATAACTCGCATATTGAAGACATTGGCAACAGGTAAGCGTAATAACCTCAGTCAAGAAGAGGAGCGCATATTAAAGCTTTGGCCTGAAGATGTAAGCAAAGCAGAGCTGCTGGCAGCGATTGACCGTATTCGCTTTCAATTAGGGCAGGCTGATAAATTTAAAGCAGGCATCATGCGCTCAGGTCGTTGGATGCAGCATATAACGGCCATGATGGAAAAGCATCAAGTACCTGACTTGCTACGTTTATTGCCGCATGTTGAGTCATCATTTACGCCTTATGCCAGGTCGCATGTGGGTGCTGCCGGCATGTGGCAGTTTACCCGTTCTACTGGACGGCGCTTTATGCAAGTGAACCATGTGATTGATGAGCGATTAGATCCCTATATTGCCTCTGAAGCGGCTGCAAAACTATTGCGGCATAACTACGATAGAGTAAAGTCGTGGCCTCTAGCTATAACGGCCTATAATCATGGTTTGCGTAGTATGTCGCGAGCGGCGGCGAAATTTGGCAAAGATAATGTCGTTGAAATTATGCGCGAGTATGACGGTTCGAGGTTTGGTTTTGCGTCACGTAATTTTTACCTGTCTTTTGTTGCGGCTGCGCATGTGCATACAAATCATCAGAATTATTTTGGTGAATTAGAAATAGAACCCTACCAAAACCCAGACGTTTTTCGCTTACCTAATTACTTATCAGTGAGTGCGTTCACTGATATGGCTATTGATAAAGATGCTTTGCAAACATTAAATCCTGCCTTGTCTGATGCAGTATGGCGCGGTGAAAAACACATGCCTAAAAATTATGCTATGCGTGTACCTAATGGGTCCATTGACAAAGTCGTTGGCATAGACAAGGCTTACTGGTATGCGCAGCAAACACCTGATTTATTCCATAAGGTGAGACGCGGTGAGAGTTTGTCGCAAATTGCAGAGCGCCATAAAATACGTTTAAGTGCTTTGAAAAAAGCCAATAATATTCGTAATGCACACCGCATACGAGCAGGGCAGCGCTTGGTATTGCCGGGTAGAGTGGCGCCAAGAAAAACGAAAGTAGCAAAGCAGCCGATTCAACGGCAAGCTATCGACAATATTTATACTGTTCAAAAAGGCGATACCATTGGTGCAATCGCGCAAGACTTTAAAGTTGCTAGTAAAGACTTAATGGCTTGGAACGAAATAAAAAATGTACGTCAATTAAGAGTGGGCCAAAATTTACAGCTAAAAGAGCAAATAGAGGATATTGATGTGCCTGTTATTCCGGAGGCCTTAACAGAAACAGTCGTGCCCGAGGATGAAGCTAGCCGTAAAGATGTTGCTATAACAGAGCAACCGGTTATTGTTAAAAATGGTGATGCCTTGGCCGCACAGTTAAAAGAAAGTGAAGATAAAGTCGATCCAAAAGATATTGAACCCATACTTGAGGTTGAGCCTGCTGTTGAAGAAACGGTAAGTATTGACCAGCAAATACCGCTGGCCAAAGATGTTTATAGCTATGCTGTCAATAGTGATAACAGTATTGAGATTTTGCCGCAAGAAACCCTCGGTCACTATGCGGATTGGTTGAAAATTTATGCTAAAGAGCTACGGGCGGCTAATAATATGCGCGCAAAAAGCTCAGTGAATGTAGGTGGCCGTTTAAAACTGGTATTGCGAAGAGCGACAGTAGAGGAGTTTGAGCAAAAGCGTCAAGCCTACCACCGTAACTTACAAAAAGATTTCTATACAAAATATGTTGTGCAAGGTGAGACAGAATACAAAGTAAAAAATGGTGATTCACTATGGTTACTTGCTCAGCGTGATTATCGTGTGCCAATGTGGTTGCTACAACAATACAATCCGCAAATAGAAATTGCTAAAATTCGCCCCGGTGCCAGTGTAATCTTTCCGTTAGTGGTTAAGCGATAAAGGCTGTATAATGCGCGTTTTTTAACGGTCTTGATAAAATTATGCGTAAGGTTTATTTGCTATTGTCATTGGTTTTAATGAGTACGTCAGTGTTGGCGGACTCAGTTGAAAAAGGTAAAAAAGCCTATCTGGCAAAAGGTTGTATTGGTTGCCATGGCCCTGCGGGCAAAAGTCCTAATCCAGCTATGTTTCCTACTACAGCAGGTAAGCCGCTTGATTATATCAAGGAAGCGCTAAGCGCATTTCGTTCGCAAAAACGCTCGAATCCGCTTATGTCGCCAATGGCAGCAGGTCTGAGCGATGACGATATTGATAATTTAGCTGCTTACCTAAGCGCGCAAAAGTAGGTTACATATGACTGAGTTTATCATTGCACCATCAATACTATCAGCAGATATGGCTCGCTTAGGCGAAGAGGTTGATAATGTCTTGCAAGCAGGCGCTGACTGGGTACATTTTGACGTAATGGACAATCATTACGTACCAAACTTAACATTTGGGCCGGTTATATGTGAGGCTCTCCGCAAATATGGCGTTAAAGCAACGATTGATGTGCATCTAATGGTCGAGCCAGTAGATGACTTGATCAAGTCGTTTGCTGATGCAGGTGCAACGTATATTACCTTTCATCCTGAAGCCAGTAAGCATATTGATCGTTCATTGCAGCTGATTCATGACTTAGGCTGTAAGGCTGGATTAGTATTGAATCCGGCAACCCCCCTGCATGTACTTGAGCATGTCCTTGATAAATTAGACATGATCCTATTAATGTCGGTAAATCCCGGGTTTGGTGGCCAGGCATTTATACCCAGTACGCTGGACAAGTTGCGCGCTACACGTGAAATCATCGATAGCACCGGTCGTGAAATACGCTTAGAAGTTGATGGCGGCATAAAAACCAACAATATTGCTGAAGCAGCTGCGGCTGGCGCCGATACCTTCGTCGCAGGCTCCGCT
>JAHDBX010000238.1 GCA_020630145.1 Gammaproteobacteria bacterium
CACGAAGGTTATATGGTTGTTGTTGCGTTACATGAGTTGCCTGAGTTAAGTAAAGGTAAAGGTATTAAGTTTATTAATATTCCTCCTGCTAAGTTTAAGAGCCGTGATGACTATGTTAAGCATATTGAGTTAGTGCAAGATGGTGAAAAAGTAACCGTTCATTCAGGTAAGAAGCATAAAACTATGGCTGGTACTGAGGTAGATGAGTATGTAACCGAAAGAGCAAAGCGTGGTTGGAAGTTGCCACGAGGTTATCAATCTGTTGATGCTCTCTATATTGATAAGAAGAGTTAAGAAAGGTGTTTAGGTTTATTTTAGTATTGAATTTCTTACTTTAAGCCTATATAAATAAATATGAATACTGAGTTCTTTTTGGAGAAAATGTCATGATGAGAATACTATTGTTTATGTTAACTAATGCAGCTATTTTAGTTGTTATTAGTATTACATTTCGAGTATTAGGTTTGGAGCAATTTTTGTTGCAACAAGGCCTAGGTAATATGACGGGTCTATTAATTATGAGCGCCATCATGGGTATGGCAGGGTCATTTATTTCTTTGCTTATGTCAAAGAGTATGGCTAAACGATCAACAGGCGCGATAGTTATTGAAAACCCTACAACAGAACAAGAACGTTGGTTAATCTCAACTGTTGAAAATCAAGCGCGTATGGCGGGTATAGATATGCCGGAGGTAGCGATTATACCTAATAATACAGTGAATGCTTTTGCAACGGGCGCACGCAAAAATGCGGCTTTAGTGGCTGTAACACAAGGCTTACTGAATACAATGTCACGCAGTGAAGCTGAGGCGGTGATGGCACATGAAATATCACACGTGGCAAATGGCGACATGGTAACGATGACCTTGATTCAAGGCGTTGTTAATACCTTTGTTATTTTCTTTGCACGCATTATTGGTATGTTGGTTGATAAGGCGGTATTTAAATCAAGAAGTGGTTATGGCCCGGGTTATTTTATTACGTCTATGATTGCGCAAGTTGTATTGAGTTTCTTTGCTACGATGATAGTTATGTGGTTCTCTCGTTGGCGTGAATTCCATGCTGATAAAGGTGGAGCAGAGTTAGCTGGCAAAATGAATATGATTGGTGCACTTGAAGCACTTAAAAGGCAGCATGAGCCAGCAGAGCTACCAGGTGAGTTGGCTGCATTTGGTATTAGTAGTGCTGTGCCAACAGGTTTGAAACGATTCTTTTTAAGTCACCCACCTCTGGATGTGCGTATTAAAGCGTTAGAAGATAGTGCTTATTAATTAAATAATTGGACGAAATAAAAAAAAGGCTATGCGAGGATTTGCATAGCCTTTTTTATTAGTATGTTTTTATTGCTTAAGCAGAGAAATCATATTCCATTTTTTCGCTAGGTGTTTGGAAAAAATTGCCTTGCGTAAAATCTGTGCCAATTGACCAAAGCACTGATAATGTGGCGGCATCTTCAACGTGTTTAATAACGGTTTGTTTATTTAAGCCCTTTGCTTTTTCATTTATTTCACGTAATGTAGCCTGGTTTTCTTGGTTGTTAGCTAAGTCTTTAGCAAAGCCGCTAGCAAATTTTAAATAGTTGGCAGGAATAAGGTCAACCAATTTGAACGGGTCAGGGCCTTTACCAAAGTCGTCAATGGCAAATTGACATTTAATGGTTTTTAGTAGGTCAGCAAAAGCTTGTGCTTGCTTTAAGTGTGTAATAACAGCTTCTTCTTTAACTTCAAATACAACGCTGTTGGGTGATATTTTTAGTTCTTTAATTTTAGTACTAATCCACCTGAATAATTCTCTATCTGCTAATGAACCACCGGTTAGCTTAATAAAAAAGATAGTGTTGGGTTTTGTTTTAGCTCGGGTACTTAAGGTTTTAAATGCTGATGTAATCACCCATCTGTCAATAAGTTTAGAAATTCCTGTGCGTTCTGCTGATGGCAGATAGTTTCCCGTTGGTATGCGTTCGCCTTTGTCGTCTACCATTTGCATAAACACTTCGTAGTGCTCATTGCCGTCGTTGTTTAGCTTGATCATAGGTTGAAACAGTAGTTGGAATTGGTTTTTGGTGAGGGCAGTTTTAATTTCGCGTACCCAGTTGTTATCAATTTGTTTCTGGGACATTTCGCCTTCTGAAGGCTTGTATATTTCTATTGTAGAAGGCCCTTTTTCAATCGCTGCTTGATAAGCTTTGCTTGTACGAGCAATAATTTCATCAATTTCTAAATTTTTATCATCGATTATGGATATGCCTATACTGCATTCTATATTTATAGAGTGGGCAGAGGTTTGTACAATATGTTTTTCCGTTTTATTTATAATAGATTGAGCAAGTATGTTGATACTTTTTTCTTCTTTAAACGGTATCATGACCAAATATATATGGCTGTCACGACGGCCAGCAATTGAGCTGGCGGGTAGGTTATCTTTAATAAGCTTACCCATTTCACCAATAACTTGGTCACAGCTAACGAGGCCTAGTTTTTCTTCAATTTTATCAAAGCCATGGATACCTATTTGTAGCAGTGCGAACTGTTCATTTTCGATGCAAAGTATTTGTTCGGTAACTTGCCCTAAAAATACAACACGATTTAATAAACCGCTGACGGGGTCTAGTTGACTGACTTGTTCCAACTGGGCTTCTAGTTCTTCATTATTCAGCGCGCTAACTGCCTCGCGGATAATCATTTGCGTGCAAGTTTCACCATCTATACTGGCTGGGCTGAATTCAACTTCGCCGTCTAAAACTTCACCGTCTTTAAGGATGAATTTAGACTGCATTTTTTTTACGTCTTCAGGGTTTTGGCTAATCTCACGTAATAGTTTCTTAAAGTTCTCTTGCTCTTCTTTTGCAGTGAAGTCCATAATGGATTCACCTTCTAACTCGCTAAATTCGGTAAAGCCAAATTTTTCAAGATAAGTTTTATTGGCATAAATATGCATGCCTTCATGTATATAAGCGATAGGGTCGCGAGAGCTATCCATTAGTACGTTGCAGCGATTATTGAGTTCGTCCATTTTGTGGTTAAATTCAACATTACTGCGTACTAGTCGACTATGTTGGTACTCCCGTAAAACCACTGCAACCAAGTGATCAATGTTATTGGCATAAACCAAGTCGCGAGCGCCGTGCAAAATAGCCATTTCGGGCGTCATTTCTTCACGACCCGCAGCTATCAATATAATGCCAATATGACTTGGGTGCCCATCAACTTCGCTTTGTAACTGTTTAATTGATAGGTAGGGGTTATTTATATTAAAGAGAATTAGATCAAACTGGTTCTCTTTAAGAAGTTTAGACATTTCCTCTACATCAGATAGTGTAGTCGTACGAATAGCGTGCCCACTACTCAATAATGCACTGTTGTAAACTTCTGCAACGTTAGCAGAAGTTTCTATGGTAAGTATTCGAATAGAGTCGGTCGTTTGCAATGTTTAGCTCAAAGTTTTTGTTAGTTTTATACTAAGCAGCATATTCTTGCATTATTTGAAGAGTTGGTCCATATTTTTAATAATAAAGTTTACAGCCAAGGCGTTTTACTATTTGTTTCAGGCAGGTCTTGAACAAGCTTTGGCATAAGGTAGCCAGGTAAGCTTGCTAAGAGTCCTTGGTAAATACGGTCTATCTTATGTCTATTTACCTCGAAGTGTGTCGAACCTTTTACTTTGTCGAGTACATGTAAGTAAT
>JAHDBX010000239.1 GCA_020630145.1 Gammaproteobacteria bacterium
GTTGATCCGCACTATAGCTTTTATCCAAGCTTCCATAAAATAAGATGTTTTTCGCTGGCCCACGATCGACAACACCTTCAACGCTTATATTTAATATCTTTGCAAGCTGGGCATTATTGCCAAGGTCAACATGTGCATCTAAAGGCAGATGGTAAGCAACTAAATTAATATCATGTTGTAAGAGCGTTTTGATGCGTTGTTTACGCATACCACTAATCACTGGGGATTCAGATCGCCAGAAATAACCATGATGTACCAGCACCATATCAGCTTTAGCCTCTAAGGCTGCATCTAATAAGGCTTGTGAAGCTGTTACACCCGTGACAATCTTTTGAATAGCCTCTTTGCCTTCAACTTGTAAGCCATTGGGGCAATAGTCTTTAAAAGTATGGTTTTGCAATAATTTATTACAATAAGCAATAAGCTCATTGCGGTTAACAGAGGAATGTTGGATCATATACGCCGCTGCAGCTTATGCTGCCATCTTTATGTAAAAAATGCTAATGTACCATTATGAAAAAAGAAATATCCATACTTTTTTACGTCAATGCTATTTTGATCGGCTTATTAATTGCCTGCTTGTATATTTTTTATACGGATAGACAAGCTCGTACTGAAGCTACACCTGTAACAACACCGGTTCCAGCAAGCAGTAGCACGACAAACCTTCCACCAGAAGAAAGCCAGAATACAACACAAGCAGGCCCTGTTTCTTATGCAAACGCTGTAAACAAGGCGGCCAATGCTGTTGTTAGCATTTATACAGCGAAAACGGTACAACGAAAACAATCCACAGGTAACCCATTCTTTGACCAGTTTTTAGGCCAGCAATTAAGTGAGCCCGTTATACAAACAGGTTCTGGGTCTGGTGTTATTTTTAACAATGATGGGTATATCATTACTAACTACCATGTAATAAAAGATGCGCAGCAAATGCGTGTCTTATTAAAGGATGGCCGTGATTATCCAGCAACCGTAGTAGGTAGTGACCCTGAAACTGATTTAGCCGTACTACGAATTATTGCCGATAAACTCACGCCAATTGTGTTGAGTGAAATGGAAACCATCGCAATTGGTGACGTTGCCTTGGCTATTGGTAACCCATTTGGTGTTGGTCAAACAGTAACTATGGGTATTATCTCCGCCACTGGGCGAGACCGTGTTGGCCTAAACACCTTTGAAAACTTTATTCAAACCGATGCCGCTATTAACCCCGGTAATTCAGGTGGTGCATTAATTAATGCAAATGGTCATTTAATAGGCATTAACACAGCTATTTTTAGCCGCTCAGGTGGTTCAAATGGTATTGGCTTTGCTATTCCGGCCAATATGGCTAAAGATGTTTTGGAACAAATACTAGAAAACGGTCAAGTACAACGAGGCTGGCTAGGTGTAGAAGCTGTAAATATGAGCCCTACTATACGAGCACGTATTGGCATTAACGGTATTGTGGTAACTGGTATCTATCGAGATGGCCCTGCTGATACAGCTGGCTTAGTACCCGGCGATATCATCACAAATATTAATGGCATTGATATTACATCAATACATGATGTACTTAAAATAATCACGCCGAACAACCCTGGCGATACTGTTACTATCAATGGCATTCGTAACGGAACTCAGTTCGAAACAAATGCCACTTTAGCGCAACGGCCATTAAGCAGTAGCTAAACTTATAACAGAGAACTACTTAGCGGTTTGCGTAAGCATACGCACCGCTACCGATAACATTGCCATATCTAAGTTTTCAGCCACTTTAAACTCAGCTAAACACTGTTGATAAGGCTCTACCGTTTCTTTGTTTAATTCCTGCCAATGTGCAAACTGTGTCTCAGCTGCTGCTGCCTTTTCTTTTTTACTTGCAGCCATTACACTCTGACAAATTTCGCGCTGCGTTGTGTACAGGTCATCAATTAATGCACTGCGGTTTCTTTCTTGCCAATGATTATCAACATTCACCGCATTAATTTTGTCACGCAATACCTTAACATCGAGTGCTGCATAAACATGGAAGTATACCGTCGCTACTTCAACTATCGATAACTTTTGTTTATTTGCTAATTCGACAATGTCAAAAGTACAATAATAGTCATCCATAGCTAGAATTTGCGAGGCAATCTCTTCAGGTATTTTGGCAGACTTTAAGTCAGCAGCCAGTGTTTGAATAGATTCATCTTTAGATGCTGCATGTAAGTTTGGCAACAACACGCTTAAAGCTTGAGCGCCATGACTATAATCGTTAATGGTCTCACGGATACCTAAGCGTTTGCGGCGATGTTGTACTAACCAACGACTAGAACGCTCAATCAGCTTACAGGCTTTTAACATCATTTCTGTTTGCAAAGTGGCATCGACTTTATTATCTAAAGCTGCAATATTCTGCCATAAGTGGCGTAAACCAAATGACTCCCAAGCTATTGTATAAGCTCGAGCCGCATCACTCACATTTGCGCCTATTTCTTGGTGTAAATTAAATGCAAACGTTGGCCCCATACGGTTAACCATGCGATTAATAATAAACGTTGATAAAATTTCTTTGCGTAAGGGGTGATCATGTACAGCTTCATTAAATTTACTAACCAGTTCTTTTGGAAAGTAACGTGTTAACTCATCTGAATAATACTGATCATTCCACAAATTTGATGCAAGCAACTCATCATAACCCGTCATCTTCGCGTAAGAAACCAATACTGCTATTTCAGGCCTAACTAAACTCTTACTTTCTAGTTTGCGCTGATGAATCATGTCATTATCAGGCAAACCTTCTAAAGCTCTGTCTAAACGCCCGATTTTCTCAAGGTGATTAATATACAATGCATGTTCATCGATTTTTTTCAGGCCGACATGTTCCACTTGCGTAATCGCTTGGCCTTGCCAATAATTACTTAGCAGCACAACTTCTGCAACATCATCAGTCATAGAAGCAAGCAACTCAACACGACCTTCTTCAGTTAGCTCGCCAGCCTCTAATAACTTATGCAATAAAATTTTAATATTAACTTCATGATCAGAGCAGTCAACACCGCCAGCATTATGAATAAAGTCAGTGTCAATACGACCACCATTCAAAGCGTATTCAATTCTGCCTTGCTGCGTCACACCGAGATTGCCGCCCTCACCTAAACATAAGCAACGTAATTCACTACCATCCACACGCAAACCGTCATTCGCCTTATCTCCAGCATCATTATTTTGTTCATAGCTAGCTTTGACATAGGTGCCAATGCCACCGTTCCATAACAAATCTACCGGCGCTTTTAAAATTTGATTAATTAATTGCTCTGGCGATAATTTTTCATCATTAATACCTAAAGCCTTACGCGCTTGCGCAGACAATGTAATCACTTTATCGCTACGCGAGAAAATAGCACCGCCTTTTGACAATAGCTTCTCGTTATAATCTGCCCAACTTGAGCGAGGCAAATTAAATAAACGCTTACGCTCTTTAAAGCTAGTAGCCGCATCAGGTGTAGGGTCAATAAAAATATGCATATGATTAAATGCAGCCACTAACTGTGTATGCTTAGACAAGAGCATGCCGTTACCAAATACATCGCCCCCCATATCGCCAATGCCAACAACTGTAAAATCTTGCTTTTGAATATCTTTGCCTAAGTCACGGAAATTCAGCTTCACTGA
>JAHDBX010000240.1 GCA_020630145.1 Gammaproteobacteria bacterium
GACTTTAAGGACTATAAAACGCAAGTACTTGTTGCTACTGATATAGCTGCGCGAGGCATTGATATACAGCAGTTGCCACAAGTGGTTAACCTTGATTTACCTGATGTGCCAGCGGATTATGTACATCGGATTGGCCGTACGGGTAGAGCGGGAGAAGAAGGGCAGGCAGTGTCCTTAGTAAGTGCCGATGAAATACAGCAGTTGAATGATATAGAGCGTTTAATTGGCAAAACCTTAAAACGTGAATTTGTGGATGGTTTTGAGCCTCAACACGATGTACCCCCATCAGGTTCTAAACCTAAGAAGAAACCAGTCGCTGCTAATAAAAAACGTAAACCGAAACCAAATGCGAATAAAGCTAAAAATAAAAAAGGCGGCGGCTCAGTTGAGTCTGAAGGTTTTAAGCCGCGTAAGAAAAAACAGCGTAGTCGTGCGCAGCCAAAGGTTAATAATAAACCTAAAAGCAGCCCTTACGGAAAAAAACAAAAAGCGTAGAGTCTAGATAGTATATAATCCGCCAGTTTTCTGACAGTAGACAATTGTTCGGTATAACGGTTTATACTATTTTTATATTTATACTCATAACAGTAAGCGAAAAAATTCACGCTTCTAGAAATGAGAGTTACAGGATGAATTCATGTTAAAAATATCTTTTATTACTGCTTTATTTTTCTCGGTTTTAATGCAAACTGCTTGTAGCAGTATGTCTAAAATTCCAGAAAAAGAACTGATTGCTGCAGATTCTGGTTTGGTGGCATTTCCTACGTATAAGAAAGACCAAACAGGGAACACACAACGGGCTGGTTGGGCGATGCAGGTTAAAATTAAAGCGGCTGGTAGTCAGCAAGCCGGTTTTGAAAAGGACGTTATTCTTTATCAAGGCACAAATTATGATTTTCAATACCTTGATTTGCCGGTGGGTTCATATGCTGTTGTAGGTACAAGAATAGTACCTGTAAGTTCTACGGCAATTATTAATGAAAAAAGAGAATGGGCAACAGCGAATGTTCCTTTTGATATTGAGCATGGTGCAATATCAGTATTCTCATATGTAGCAGCTCACATTACTAAGAAGCAATCTTATACGCGCTATACAAGCAATATTGGTATGTATCCATACGTAAGTGAAGGTGCTGAAGTAAAAGATGATAATGCAGAACTTATAAAGACCATCTCTGAAGGTTTAAGAGCTAAAATGGCAAGAAGTAAAAATGCTGAACAGTGGAAAATTAACTGGCCACAATAAGTTATACCCCATAAATAGTGTTGCAGTTATGTTGTTAACTGCAACATTCTTTATGCCTCAATATAAACAGGCACAGATTTAAAGTTAGGTGTTTTACTTCTTGGGTCAAGTTCGTGCTCTGTTAATATATTTGCCTCGGGGTAATAAGCGAGTATATTCCCTGGAGGTAAATCGAAAGATTGAACCTTTACGTTTTCCATGCGCCCAGTCTTTGAAACGACATTAACCTTGTCTCCATTCTTTAAGGTTAAATTTTCCATGTCATGTTGCGATATTAATATTGAACGACGTGATGCGTTGAAGCGATAACTATCCGTTTCTTCGTAAATAATACTGTTGAATTGCCCTTCGCTACGCACACTCGCAAGTAAAAAAGGGTAGCGAGTATTTTTCGCATTTACTGGTATAGCATGTGTAATAAAGTGTGCTTTTTTTGATGCGGTTTTAAAGTCGGGTGTATGCATTATACGTTTATTAATATGAAACTCTTGTTTGGCTACACCAATGTCTTTTAACGCTTCCATACCCGGTATTGTCTTTGCAATGGTTTCTCGTATACCGTTATGATCGCTAAAATATGTGAAATCGATAGGGCTCGTAGGTAATAAACGTTTACCTAGGTCAGCCAAAATAGACACCTCTGAACGCACATTGTCTAGACGTTCAATACCGCCATCGCTTAAGCGTACAAAATTAAACATCGACTCTTGTGTGGTGGGCTGTGGTTCTTCATCGCGAGCCGTAACAGGTAAAATTAATGCTTCACTATTGTCTATGCCGTATAAATGTCCTTGGTTTAAAGTGGTTGTTAAAAATAACTTAAAGTTAATTTTACCAAGTGCTTCTTCGGCCCACTGTGCGTTAGGTGTAGCGCTATATAAATTACCACCAACAATGCATGCGCAGTCAATTTTATCGTTGTGAGCAGCTTGCAAGGCATGAAAGGTATCTAAGCCTTTTGTTTTAGGTAGTGTTACATTAAGTTGTTGTTCGATATTAGCGAATACATCATCGGCTAAAACGGGTTTTACACCAATAGTTCCAATGCCTTGTACATTACTGTGGCCTCGTAATGGAAGTAAACCGCTAAAGGGTTTGCCGATCATGCCGCGTAGTAAAGCCAAGTTGGCAATATACTCAACATTTTCTGAGCCAAAGGCATGGTGGGTCATGCCCATGCCCCATGCAAATACCGTTTTTTGTGAGTTTGTATAAAGCGCTGCCGCTGCGTTTATTTGCTTACGCGTAACGCCGCTAATGCTTTCAATATCTGACCAGCTTGTTTTTATTATGTCATCTTTAAATAATGTGTAATCAACACAGTATTGTTTTATAAAGTCATCATCTTGTGCATTTAATTCTAGTACAGCTTTTGCTATGCCTTTAAATAAAGCAATATCACTACCAATATTAGGTTGTAAATAAATCGATGCGATATCCGTTCCGCCGGTAAGCATTGACTTAGCGCTTTTAGGAACGGCAAACTTGACTAAGCCTGGCTCTTTGGCTGGGTTAATAACTATGACTTGGCCGCCACGGTCACGGCAGTTTTTTAATTGGTGAATAAAGCGTGGGTGGTTTGAAGAAGGGTTAGCGCCAATTACAAAGATACAGTCGCATTGTGATAAGTCATCTAGTTCTATGGTGGCAGTACCTGTGCCAATGGTTGAACCTAAACCTACGCTAGTAGCTTGGTGGCAGTAGTATGAACAGTTGTTGATGTTGTTTGTGCCATATAGTCTGGCAAGTAATTGCAATAAAAAACCAGACTCGTTAGATGAGCGCCCAGATGAATAAAAAAAAGATCGATCTGGTGTAGTTGATGAAAATTTCTCAGCAGCATAATCAAGTGCCCAATCCCACTCGACAGGCGTATAGTAATTTTCGTTTGCCTTTTTAAATATAGGTTGGCCAAGTCTACCCGCGTGCTCTAACTCTTTGGGTGATAATTCGCGTAACTCATCAATAGAATGTTTGAAAACTTCGTTAGGAATAGGGGCTTGAATATCAGTGGACTGAGCTTGAATGCTCTTGTTACAAACAGAAGGAAATTCTCCGCGTTCGTTAGTCATGCCGCCAGCTTGCCCACCCATACCAAGGCCGCAAGCTTTGCAGGTGTTTTTTGCACCTAGTGCTTTGGCTGAATTTTTTAAGCCAATGCGCCGCACTGTATTGAGTGTGTATGCAACTTTTTTGGGGCCGCCGCCAACGATCTTTTTCATATTAATAGTTTAGCCTTAATTGCCTTCTAAAAATTTTTGATCATCTTTTATTGCTTTAATAAAGAATGACATTGCTGCTTGGATTTTAGGTGAGCTTAGTAAATCTTTATGTGTTAACACCCATAGTTTAGTCGATAAGGGCGGTATGATGTTTTCAATTCTACGTAATTTT
>JAHDBX010000241.1 GCA_020630145.1 Gammaproteobacteria bacterium
ATACTCAGCTGTTAAGTATTAAATTTAACACTAACTCCAAATACAAGCACCTTTTTCACGCATAGCAGCTAGCATAGCTTCATGAGCGTCTACATCTTCTTGATTTGCTGGCTGAACATGCAACTTACCTTGCCATAACTGCTGAGAACTATCTATCTTGATGGTTTCTTCTTTAGATTCATCTGAAACAAGTAGCAAGTCAGTCTGGCCACCTGTCATTGCCAAATACACTTCGGCTAGAATTTCTGAATCCAACAAAGCGCCATGCAATGTACGTTGTGTGTTATCTATATCATAGCGAACACATAAAGCATCCAAACTATTACGCTGACCTGGGTGCATTTGTCTTGCCATTGGCAAGGTGTCTTCAACGGTACAAATATCACTTATCTGTGGTGCTCCTGTTATCCGTTCCAACTCAGCATTAAGAAAACCCACATCAAAGGGCGCATTATGTATAACTAACTCTGCACCTTCTATATACTTTATAAAGTCGTCACTGACATCTTCAAACAAAGGTTTATCGGCCAGAAATTCTTGCGTAATACCATGTACTTGCAAAGCCCCTTCATCAATTTCTCGCTTTGGTTGCAAATATTGGTGATAATGATTACCTGTTAAACGACGATTAATAATTTCGACACAACCAATTTCTATCACCCTATGCCCATCCTTTGGTGATAAACCTGTGGTTTCTGTATCTAATACAATTTGCCTACCTGTTTTCATAATTATCTCAAAAACTCTTCGATTGCTTCGTTTGCCAATTCATCAGCTTTTTCATTACCGACATTACCAGCATGCCCTTTAACCCAACGCCAGTCAACGTCATGCTCCTGATGTAATGCATCAAGAGTCTGCCATAAGTCTTTATTTACAACTGGCTTTTTAGCAGCGGTCTGCCAATTTCTTTTTTTCCAATTTGCCATCCACTCTGTAATACCTTTTTGCACATAGGTTGAATCAGTATATAAAGTTACACTGCAAGGCCTGGTTAAAGCTTTTAATGCCTCTATTGCCGCCCTTAACTCCATGCGATTATTGGTCGTATTACTTTCTGCTCCTTTAAGCGTTTTTTCAGCATTTTGATAATACATAATAGCCCCCCAACCACCTACACCAGGGTTACCTTTACATGCACCATCTGTGTATATCTCAATACTTTTACTCATTTATGTACCTATTATTTTGAAGGTGTTTTGCTTTGCGCGCTAGTTTGTAATTTAGCGGCGCGCATTTTAACAGAGGTCAACTTCCAACGTGTTCGAATTGGCGTAACTGGCGCAAGATTTTTGCTAAACAACGAAACATTCACCATGCCACCGTTCTGTGACAAATGAGAAATAGCAGATTCACTTTTATCTAAAAACAGGTCGCTGTAAGCACCAACAATTGGCGGTATAAATCCACAGCTCTCACGGCTAACAGGCACAAACTCCAGTAAACGTAACCAATTTATCAGGTGTGATTGAGAATACGCATTCAACACCCATGGTGCTTGTTGCTGAAAATAATCCCATGGCACACGCAAAGTACGGCATAAGCCGTACAAACTCCAAGGGTTAAAACTAATGACAATCAAATAACCCGCATCATCCAATACACGATTAGCTTCACGTAAAAGCTGATAAGGCTCCTCAATGACGTCTAGTAAATGATGATATACCAAACATGATTGAGAATCTGTCTCTAACGGCAAGCTGTCAAGCATAGACAGGTCGGCTATATTTGTAGCGTTCCCCTCTGTAACCAACGAAATTTGTTCCCCCATGCTGACATGTAAAGGCTTATCTGTTAATAAAGGTAAGCCAACTGGAATAAAGCTTTGTACGGGAATTCGCTTCAAATAGACCTTCAATATATTCAGTATATAGTCACGTAATGCCACGCCATAAGGTGTGCTATACCACATTTGCAACCGTTCAATACGCTCTGATTCTGTAATGACTTTTCTCATAATACCTATTACTTCACACTATAATGATTTGCTTCATGTTATCTTGAATATTAATTTTGTTTCTCGCTATGCAG
Source organism: Gammaproteobacteria bacterium (assembly GCA_020630145.1). Taxonomy (GTDB): domain Bacteria; phylum Pseudomonadota; class Gammaproteobacteria; order HTCC5015; family HTCC5015; genus JAHDBX01. The sequence goes on from JAHDBX010000241.1 coordinate 2,032, forward strand.
TAAATTATTTTTTCATGGTAAACTGTATTTATTATTCCAATTAATCGGCTACTTATTAGATATGAGCAACGTTAGCACAAGTCAGCTAATTGATTTTACACCCTTAAATGGCCTAAGCCCTGACAATTTAACAGAAATCGCCAGCAAAACTGTAATAGAAAGTTGTGCTGCAGGCCGCTATATTTTTAAACAAGGTGAGACAGATAATAACAATGTTTATTTACTGTCTGGTGAAGCCGAAATATTAGATGACAAAAAGGTCATTAAGGTTGTTAAAGCTAGCTCGGCAAGTGCAACTAACCCTATTGCTCACGGCCAGCCTAGAGCTTATTCATTACGTGCAACGTCCGATTGCGAATTCATTCGTGTAGATAGCAATTTATTAGACATTGTTATGACGTGGAGTCAATCGACTAGCTACCATGTAGAAGAAATTAATGACGACGATGACGACGATTGGATGACACAAATCTTACAAGCCAAAGCGTTTCATCGAGTCCCCCCGGCCAATATTCAGGCTATTTTCATGAAAATGGAAATGCTCGATTACAAGCCCGGCGACGTTGTTATTAAACAAGGTGAAGATGGCGACTATTTTTATATTATTAAATCAGGTCGTGCTTTAGTCACTCGCCCTTCTCCTGCAAACCCTAAAGGGGCAAAGCTGGCTGAACTACAGGCAGGTGATAATTTTGGTGAAGAAGCCTTATTATCCGATAGCAAACGTAACGCTACAATCACTATGCTAACTAAGGGGCAGTTAGTCAGGCTGGCAAAGGATGACTTTATGTCATTACTAAATGAGCCGACTTTAGACAAAATTAGTTACAACAAGGCAAAAGAAGGCATAGATGCCAATGAAGCTATATTGCTAGATGTTCGCCTACCCCAAGAGTATGCGGCAACTCATATTGCGAATAGTGAAAACCTACCGTTTATGTTTATGCGTATGAAAATAAAAACACTCGACAGTAACAAACAATATATTTTGTACTGTGACACTGAACGCCGCAGTTCAGCTGCTGCTTTTATACTTAACGAACATGATATCAATGCCGCCATCCTTGAAGGTGGCCTTAACAGCGCACCTGAACAAGACCGTATATCTGCCTAATAATTTATTAGGCAGCAATACCTGTATAACCCGGTATATCCGCTTCATTGACCTCATCTATTTGCTCTTCATGCATAAATTCATTTGCATATTGCATATATACTTTTTCAGCTATAAACACATCAAAAATATCTGGATCTAGGTGGTTGCCTAAAGTCATTTTACCCATAATATTTAAGCACTCAGTTAGCGTTTTGCCCTTTTTATACGGCCTATCTCGTGCAGATAAGGCTTCAAATACATCACCCACCGCCATTACTCTAGCTGGCACAGACATTTCATCTCGCGTTAAACCCTTAGGGTAACCTTTACCATCCATACGCTCATGATGACCGCCTGCGTATTCTGGCACTCGCTGCAAATGCTTAGGAAATGGTAACGACTCCAACATATTAATAGTAGCGACCATATGATTATTAATAATCGTACGCTCTTCAGCGGTTAGCGTTCCACGTG
>JAHDBX010000242.1 GCA_020630145.1 Gammaproteobacteria bacterium
CTTAATAGCGGTTCTGCCGTGCTAAAGGCATTGCAAGATATGTCTGTTAATGTTGATGCAATTGATGTTGGTGCTGATGTATACGATTTACTAAAGAAGGGCAATTATGACTGTGTATTTAATATTTTACATGGTCGTGGTGGAGAAGATGGCCAAATTCAAGCCTTATTGGAGTTGCTTGAGCTGCCTTATACGGGTAGCGGCGTTGCTGCATCAGCAATTGCCATGGATAAGCTTAAAACAAAAAAGATTTGGCAAAGTGAAGGTTTGCCTACACCTAAGTGGAAAGAGCTAGAGGGAGAAGAAGATTGTGATTTAGCACTGTCACAACTGGGTTTGCCTTTAATTGTCAAACCTGTTTTAGAAGGTTCTAGTGTTGGCATTTCAAAAGTTAACCATGCAAATGAGATGCTTGCTGCTTGGGACTTAGCTAAACAATACGGTGTTGTTATTGCAGAGCAGTATATTGATGGTAATGAATATACAACAAGTATATTGGGTAATGAAGCTTTACCCATTATACGCTTAGAACCCGCGACTGATTTTTATGATTATGAGGCAAAGTACCTTCGTGATGACACGAAGTACCACTGCCCATGTGGACTGGATGAAAAGAAAGAAGCTGAATACCAAGAAATATGCATGCGAGCATTTAAAGCTATTGGTGCTGCCGATTGGGGTCGAGTTGATTTCATGATGGATAAAGCAGGTGATATTTACTTAATTGAATTAAATACTGTGCCAGGCATGACGGGACACAGCTTAGTACCTATGGCAGCTAAGCAAGCAGGTATAGATTTTAATACCTTGGTTGCGACCGTTTTAACAATGGCTAAAGCAGGGAATGCAAATGAGAAATGACGCAATACAGTTAAATGTGTGGAAGAAAAAACATAAAGAAGAAAAACAATCTAAAAGTTTATTAGTTTTATTGTTTAAAGCTTTATATGTTGTGGCAGGTTTATGTTTGGCCATGGTGTTAGTCTATTTACTCAGTTTTAAAAGTGAATTTGTTGTCAGTGTTATGCCAATAAAGCATATAGAAATTAAAAATGAATTGAGTAATGAAAGGGCTATTGTTGTTAAAAGCTTAATGGCTAATGTTAAAGAGAAAAGTTTTTTAAATATTGATTTAGGAAAAGCGCAACTCTCTATTGAAAATTTATCATGGGTAGATGAAGTGGCTTTAGGTCGTGAATGGCCGGATCGTATTTATGTAGATATAAAAGAAAGCGTGCCTTTAGCTATATGGAATGATAAACATGTTGGCTTGCGTGGAAATGTGTTTGAACAGGAAAATAAAGAACGTAATTTGCCAGTTTTTAACGTTTCTGAAGGTATGTTGCCGCAGGCTATTAAAACATACATAAGTTTGCAGAATGATTTTAAAGAAGTTGGTTTATATATACAAAAAATAAAAATAGATGACCGAGGATCAGTGTCATTTGAGCTGGATAACACAACCCGATTAATTTTAGGTTCTAACAATGTGTTACATAAAAATGCATTAGCTAAAAAAATTATGTTGGCTAATGATACAAAAAATAAAATAATAGATATGCGTTATGAAAATGGGTTTGCAATTAGTGAAACTAATTAAAGGTATTAGAGATGTCTAAAAAAATCGATAAGCAAATGATTGTAGGTTTGGATATAGGTACATCTAAAATTGTTGCCATTGTAGGTGAGATTAATTTACAAGGCGAAATTGAGATTATTGGTATTGGTAGCCACCCTTCCAAAGGTTTGAAAAAAGGGGTGGTTGTAAATATTGAGTCGACTGTGCAATCTATTCAGCGTGCCGTAGAAGAAGCTGAATTGATGGCGGGTTGTCAGATTCACTCCGTATATGCGGGTATAGCAGGTAGCCATGTTAAAAGTATTAATTCCCACGGTATCGTTGCTATTAAGGATAGAGAAGTGGGTTTGGCTGATGTGGAAAGAGTAATTGATGCAGCAAAAGCGGTAGCTATTCCTGCAGATCAAAAAATTCTACATATACTGCCGCAAGAGTTCACTATAGATGGTCAAGAGGGTATACGTGAGCCTATAGGTATGTCAGGTGTACGTTTAGAAGCAAAAGTACATCTCATTACTGGTGCTGAGAGTGCCGCACAAAATATCATTAAATGTGTAAGGCGCTGTGGCCTGGAAGTTGATGACATCATTCTAGAGCAGTTGGCTTCGAGTTATTCTGTATTAACTGAAGATGAAAAAGAGCTAGGCGTTTGTCTAGTCGATATTGGTGGTGGTACTACTGATATAGCTATTTTTGTTGATGGCGCTATTCAGCATACCGCTGTGATACCTATTGCAGGTGATCAAGTTACCAATGATATAGCGGTAGCGTTGCGCACGCCAACACAGTATGCCAATGAAATAAAAATTAAGTATGCATGTGCATTACGTCAGTTGGCTAATCCAGATGAAACCATTGAAGTGCCTAGCGTAGGTGATCGCCCAGCTAGGAAGTTATCACGTTTAACTTTAGTTGATGTAGTTGAACCTAGGTACTCAGAGTTAATGGATTTTGTCATTGCAGAAGTAAGGCGGCACGGTTTTGAAGATCGTATTGCCGCTGGCATCGTTTTAACGGGTGGTAGTTCTAAGATGGAAGGTGTTATTGATTTAGCAGAAGAAATTTTCAATATGCCTGTGCGTTTAGGTGTGCCACAGCATGTATCTGGTTTAGTTGATGTAGTGCGTAACCCTATACATGCAACAGGTGTTGGTTTGCTCTTGTTTGGTAATGCAAATCAGGGCGAGCAAAAAGAGTTTATGAAAGAGTCAAGCAAAACGGCTATCTGGCAGCGTATGCGTGACTGGTTTACAGGTAATTTTTAATTTTAATTTAAGTCGAGTGAGTGAGGTAGGTATATTATGTTTGAGTTAATGGATACATACAGTCAAAGTGCGGTAATCAAAGTAATCGGTGTTGGCGGCGGTGGCGGTAATGCTGTGCAACATATGGTTGCGGCTAATATAGAAGGCGTTGATTTTATTTGTGCAAATACAGATGCGCAAGCCTTAAAAAATTCACAAGCTAAAACCAATTTACAGATTGGTTGCAATATTACAAAAGGTTTGGGAGCGGGAGCAAATCCCGATATAGGTCGTCAGGCTGCATTAGAAGATAGAGATCGTATTCAAGAAGTTATTGAAGGTACCGATATGCTATTTATTACTGCGGGTATGGGCGGCGGTACGGGTACAGGTGCTGCACCTATAGTTGCTCAAACCGCGAAAGAGATGGGCATACTTACAGTTGCTGTTGTTACCAAACCTTTTTCTTTTGAAGGTAACGGTAGAAATACCGCGGCTGATGAGGGTATTTATGAATTATCACAGCATGTTGATTCATTGATAACCATACCTAATGAAAAGCTACTTACTGTGATGGGTAAAGATTTAAGTTTACTTGACGCATTTAAAAGTGCGAATAATGTATTGCAAGGTGCCGTACAAGGTATTGCTGAGTTGATTACTCGACCAGGCCTGATCAATGTTGACTTTGCAGACGTACGTTCTGTTATGTCAGAAATGGGCATGGCCATGATGGGTTCAGGCTTGGCTTCTGGTG
>JAHDBX010000243.1:0-826 GCA_020630145.1 Gammaproteobacteria bacterium
GATCAATAATGGCAATTATAACTCAACGATAACAGTCAGTGATGAAGTAGTGCAATTGATTGCTGCTGTATGGGAGTTTTCGGAATCTGGAACGCCTATATATCAAGTTTTTGACTTAAACAATGGACAAGCTTTATTGAATTGGTAGCTATTGTCACAATACTCACGAAGTAAAACTATTTCGGTCACTAGAGCCTCAAGCTAACGCTCTTTTGGCCGAAATTTGTAAAGAGTCATTAGAGTTTATATATGAACCTTTACAAAGAAACAAGGATGCTTTTCTATCTATATCTAGCTACGGCTATAGCATGCATTGCATGGCTACGGCTACAGATAAATTTCAATACTGCATATGTTGATGAAAGCGACTATCTATTTGTTGGTACATTATTGATAGACGGCGTTTACTGGCAAACCAAGTCATATATTTTTAGTTCAAATTTCCCACTTCTCATAATCGGCATGGCGAACAAGCTGCAAGGCTTGTTAGCAGCTAGAGGTCTAAGCGCTTTATTAGGTATAGCATCGGTATGGATAAGTTATCGTATATATCTAAAATTTTTGACTAACAAACAAGATGCAATCTATGCCAGCTTATTTCTTGCAGTATCTGCCAATCATGTTTTTATCAGTAAATTTGCAACCTATGACATTATTTGCTTTTTATTTTTCGTATTGAGTATTTATTTCTTATTAGATAAAGAGAATGCTATTCGTACAAAATCTAATGTAGCCGGCGCGATTATAGGCGGCGTATTTTTTTCTATAGCTATTTTATCTAAATATATTGTGCTAGCGTATCTGCCATTTTTTTTGCTTTTACTTT
>JAHDBX010000243.1:836-3578 GCA_020630145.1 Gammaproteobacteria bacterium
GTAGTTGTGGTATCTATAGTTGGTATGTATGTTTTAAGTAATTGGAGTGATTTACTCATACTGCTTAAGTCGCAGCTGTTAAGCGTACATGTGGAAAACACTAGTTTAAACAGCCTTCTTATAGTGGTTTTTTCATATATTTCCATTTATTTGTTATTTTTACCTTTGCTAGTCAATAAAAATACGCTTAAAAATAAAAAACTAATTTTGTGCCTTTTCTTGTCTCTTCCATTTATCATTTACCATCTATTTACTGAAAATAAAATTTCTTTCTATAAACATCTCGTTTATAGCATATTTTTTTTAGTACCTGTTTTAGTCATGGGTATGCGTGAGTTGAATAGGCGACTTTCGTTTTTTACACGCAACATGCTATTTTATTTACTTTTTACTGTTGCATTGTGCGTATCTTTTTTTCAAATTAAATCTATAGAAACGGCATTCCCAAACACAGAAAAACCTATTGCACTAATAAAAAGTGATACGGATAAAAGTGGACCTGTGCTCAGTGAAAACCCTTACTTATTAAGGCATGCTTTATATCCAATAATGGATATTGCTAACATGCATGATATTTATACTTATGATGCCAATAAAGATGGCGTACCTGAAAAGCAAGAACTATTTGATGCTGTATGGGATGGTTATTTTGAATATATTTATCTGGACGGGCGATTCAGCCCAGATATAACAGCGTTTATTCGAGATAACCTTGTAGTTAATAGTTATAAAATAATTCACGAAGAAAAGTACCTAACGTCTGGAGTCATGAGCGGTAATCAACAAGGCGCTATAACCTTATATAAAAGGAAGCCTTGATGGAGTATGTGTTTTTGTTTTTAGCGATTGTATTGCTTAGCGCGGGCCAAGTCGCGCAAAAATTTTTGGCTATGAAAAATACACCATTGTATTTGAAAGGCAATAAGCCCTTGTATGCAACCATATTGTTTATGTCGTTTGGTACACTGTTTTGGTTGTTAGCATTGATAACTATTCCACTAAGCCATGCTTACCCATATATGAGCGTAAGTGTAATTTTAGTCATGCTATATGCAGTATTTTTTCTTAGAGAGACAGTTAACGCCAGGCAGTGGTTTGGTGCGTTAATTATCATGGTGGGTTTATGCCTAACATCAAGTTAGAAAAAAACTACCCTATAAGTATGAAAGTACTATTTTTTGCAGCAGTCTCTATACTGTTCGGTGTTTTAGGACAATTGTTTTTTAAAGCAGCAGCACTACAGTTTAGTGATGGAAGTATAAAATCAATCGACGTGTTTTTTTTGCTAAGTCACTATTATTTAATTGCAGGGATTTCATTTTATTTACTCGCATTAATTATATGGTTGTATGTATTAAAAGAGCTGCCATTAAGTATTGCTTATCCATTATTAAGCGTAAACTATATTTTTGTTTATATAGGGGCAGTAAATTGGAGTGTTATAAATGAAGAAGCAAAGTTAACGAATATAATAGGTACACTGCTTGTTATGTTGGGCCTTACACTGGTGGTTTACCCTAAGAAGGCTGAGATGCTTGGGAAGCTTAGCTATGAATAATATTTATTTAAGTGTAATCATTCCTGCATTTAATGAAGAGGTTCGTATTGCGAAAACACTCAATACTGTAAAGCGTTATTTATCGGAACAAAACTATCGTAGCGAAATTATAGTTGTTGATGATGGCAGTAATGATGTTACAAGTGAAGTCGTTAAAGTTATTGATATTTACCACTCTGAGTTTAATGAACTTAAGCCATCGCAAATAATTCGTAATATTAAAAATGTTGGTAAGGGGTTTTCTGTAGCTTGTGGTTTTCTTGAAGCAAGAGGGCAGCATGTTCTATTGACTGATGCTGATATGTCTACGCCTATAAATGAAGTAGAAAAGCTGTTCGTGGAAATTAAAAATGGTGCTGATTTAGCGGTAGGGTCGAGGCATGACTTAAGTAATGCTGAAGCAAAAAAACCTTTAATTAGGCAGGTATTAAGTTTTGCCTTATACCTTATTTGTTATTTTATTGGTTTTAGTGGGGTTAAAGACACGCAGTGTGGGTTTAAGCTTTATCAATCAAAAGCAGCAAAGCGTTTGTCAAGCATGCAGAAAATATATGGCTTTGGTTTTGACCTTGAGCATTTGTTCTTAGCACAGCGTTTAGGGTATAAAGTAAAAGAAGTACCGGTTAACTGGAGTTATCAAAAAGGCTCAAAAGTTAATTTGTTTAAAGATTCTGTTGTCATGCTGTTTGATTTACTCAGGCTTTCATATATACATAGAAATATTGATAGCGGAAAATCATAAAAAACCTTAACTCAAGTATATAGCCCTCAAGAATAAAAGAATTTCCAGTAGCTGCCTAAATAACTGTAGTAATAGTTACTATTATAGATATACCTTATATAACAATTGTAAGCTCCATACTTCGTATAGGCTCAAATAACATACCTTTTGGCATGAAATTTTCACATTCTGTCAGCATGAGCGAAAAAAAATTGACATTCATGTATAACTACCGGATAATTTTCCCCCAATAAGGAAGGCTTGAAGCATTGCACTTCTAGCAAAACGATAAAAATAATAATAAATTTTAGATGCTGTCTGTGTTGCACTCTAAAAATCCACCGTGAAAGAGCTAAGGAAGCTGTAACACCTTAGTATAAATTAAGAAAATAATAGTCATCACCCAGACTCATAAGGTCTGGTTGTTAATTTATAGTGGATTTAAGGGAAACAGAATGTTTGC
>JAHDBX010000244.1 GCA_020630145.1 Gammaproteobacteria bacterium
ATTGGTTAATTGTTTTTTCACTTGGCGCAACAAACTGGTGTTACGACCACTTGTCCATAATGGGAAATTCACATTAACACCCAGGCTAGCATCATCAACATTTTCTAATGATGAGCCAGAGCTGCCTGTCGAACTATCTAAATAACGGTATGCTTGTCCTACTAAGGTTACTTCTGGCGTATAACGTCCTTTGTCTGCCGCTTTTAATTGTAGTTTATTAGTGTCCATTGCTAACCATGAAGCTTGTAAGCTAGGGGATGCTTTAACAGCCTGCTTTGTACTCCAGTCTGCCAACTTATATATACCGCCCAATGTCTCAATTAGTGGCTGCACTAATCGGTGGCTCAAGGCTACACTTGGATGATCTAAATCCACATCAGCAAAGACAGCATTTTCACTAAACTCTGTATTACTTAAACTCATTAGCGAGCGTCTGGCTTCTAAAGCACCTATACGTGCCGCTAGTAAATTGGAGTTTGCCGTCGCTATTGCTGTTTCTGAGTTATATACATCACCGACTATACCACTACCTAATTTGGCACGTTTTTGTGCCATGGATAAATTCGACCTTGCTAAACGCAAACTTTCTTCTTGTGCCGCCAACGTAGTTTCTGAAATCAGTATTTGTAAAAACACATTGAAGGTATTGATGACCATACTTTGCTCATTAGCATGCTTAATAAGCTCTTGGCTTTTTTTATTTAGCTCGGCCACTTTACGATCAGTGCGCCCTGCTACCGAATAAAGTACTTGTGAATAATTAATCGACGCTAAAGTATTCTGATCTGGATTACCAGACGCTACTGTATTGCCGCTACTACTATTTCTTGTATATGAAAGCGCACCATTAAGCTGTGGCGAAAGGGAAGATTTTGCTTGCGCAATAGACTCACTGGCTAACTCTACACTATTACGGGACTGAGCCAAGGTAGGGTTTTTTTCTAACACCCATTGCAAAGCCGCATCTACAGTAATGCTATCTATATTTGTATTGGCAAAACCCACAACTGTTGCTGATGACAGTACCTCAATTGGCAGGTCTATGCCCATGCGCTGTGCTGACGCTAAATTTAGAGTTAAGTGACTTTCCGACTCTAACCAATGCGGACCAGGCTCCAAAGTTTCAGATTGGTATAAGCTATAAATATCAAGTGCGATACTACGTGCTATTAATGAATCATTAGCATCAACTAAGTCAGTCATCATAGCGCCTTTTTCTACAGCTTTTGGGCCTTCATATGTAAACACTGGGATATTACTTGCTTGGAGTTGCCGTACAATATCTTCTGTGCCACCTACCATTGGTGGCACTAGAGCTAAAGCGACATCTTGCTCAATTTGCTTACTCACTGCTATTGATGTATCTAAAATAGTGAATGTAAGTTTAAGTCCAGATTTTTCTGCGCTCTTCTTCAGGCCGGCAAAAAAAGATTCGCCTAAATCAGCTCTAGCTATAGTCGCATCAACTACAACCGTTACTGTTTTTTTGCCTACGACACTAGCAATAGTATCAAACGTACCTTCAATATCATTACGTGCGCTGAACCAATGCAAGTTAGGCGTGTTATTTTTTACCACACCGCCAACCAAGTTAGGGTCGATTAGCCATGACAAAAATGTAGGCTTTAAAAATGATTGATGGTTGTAAAGAAGCTGACTACCCAAGAAACCGGGTGTCACAATAGCTTTCAGCTCTGGATCAGCATGCATTTCATCTATTTGCTTACGAAATGACTCGGCCGTCGCGGCTACTGTAAAACTAACGAATTCAATGTCGCGAGAACCTTCAAGCAATAAAGATAGTTCTTTAGAAATAAGTGATTCCAAGCTAAGTGCTTCATCTGCACCATTTGAAACGAAGCCCACTTTAAACGACTCTGCATTTACCACATTAGAAGCGAGCGACAAGAAACTACATGCCAGCAATACACCCAATCGTTTTATTTCCATCATATAAGTACTTACCTGAGCTTGTGTTTATTTCGTTATAACAGGATACATTTCTTGACCCATTGCTTAGCAAGGCTCTAGTTATTCATTTTACTTGTCAAATGACAAGTAAAATGAGAGAATAAAGCTCAACCCTTTCATTGTCAAGAAAAATAAACATATATCACTTAAACCATGAGAAAAGCACAACGAGACGCCACCAGAACACAAATAGTAAAAGCAGCACTATCATGCATAGCCGAACGCGGCTATGATGCCGTTACCACGCGCTATATTGCATCCGTGGCCGATGTTAGTCAGGGCTTGCTAACCTATCACTTCAAAACAAAAGAAATATTATGGCGAGCAGCAGCCGAGCACTTATTTGAAATACTCGATGAATCATTGGGCTTAGATATACTTGAATTTAATGCTCACGATGCAAAGAAGCAAACTGTTGCTGAACGCGATGAAATGCAGCGAGATTGTATACGACGAATAGTCCGCTTTCATGCCAAACACCCTGAACTGCTTCGCTTTATGCTTCAAAAAGGCAGTGACAACGATTCCCGTACAGAATGGTTAGTCGACACTCATATAAAACCTTCTCTTAAGCAATTTAGCACGGTGATGTCGCACATTCCGGAGAAAGACTTGCCCCATATGCTCTATGCCTTATCAGGCGCCAGCGGTATTATCTTCAGTGTTCCAGATGAATGCGAGCGCGCAACTGGCATGAACCCAAGATTAACATCCGCAATAGAAAGACATGCCGACTACCTGGCTTATTTATTTATTCCAGAACGGAATTAGATCTGTAATTTATATACTACAAAAGTATTTTTATTATTTAGTTTGATAAATCCACCAAAATAAATGCCAAACTGGCGCCAATGTCATCAGTACCTGCATGGGAAACCGTCGTTTCACCTTGCCCATAAACTGTGTGTAAAAATACAGATAGCTTGCAATAAGAATGTTTGCCAGTAACCAGAGCATATTGCTAAAGCAATTCGTTATCGTATGTTAGGCAAGCAAGCTCTTTAGTCTAGCGATTGAACAAATGTTCTCCAACTTTTCATATGACTAATATCTTTTGCATTATCAATTGCATATGCCTCACAAATAAAACCTTTGCACCAGGCCCCATCTGCCAATTCAACCGTACCTATACCTAAGGGATGCGGTATCAACTGCATAAAGCTGCCAAAATGTTGCAAGGGCATACGCCAAATTTCAACATCTATACATTCACCGTCACTTTCATTACGAACTAAACCGGGTCGATAAGGCGGACCACCCGCTAGAGCATAAAACTTATAATGTTGTGCGGTGGTCGTTGCCTTGACCAAAACAGCATCGCGTTCAAGTAATTGTGAATTTAATGCCATGCCAGAGAGGTGTGCGCCACAAACGACAAACTCAATTGTTTTATCACTATCATCCACTGGCAAATGTGCGCCTGTAAGCTCAAGCGCAGCAAGCTTTAAAGGTTTGTTTATAGCGTATTGCTGTAAAAACTTTTGCGCATAACTTAATAAAACATTATCGCTAAATGCAGGCGCAAACAAGCTAATACCCCAGGGTAATTGATTATTTAAAAAACCTGCAGGAATAGCAACTACACTGTAATCCAATAGATT
>JAHDBX010000245.1 GCA_020630145.1 Gammaproteobacteria bacterium
ACCGGAGTGCTCACCGACTAATGTTACACCTAAAATTTTATCCTTACCCGGAACGGTTAATACTTTAACTACGCCATAGTCTGCACCTTCTGCAATAGCACGATCTAAATCATCAATACCAAATGTAGTCACTTCGTACGGAATGCCTTGTTGTTTCGCATCCTGTTCGTTTAAGCCAACACGTGCAACTTCAGGGTCAGTAAATGTAGCCCATGGGATAATACTATAATCCACTTTAAACTTTTTAAAGCGCCCAAATAAAGCATTCACAGCACAATACCAAGCTTGATGTGCAGCTGTATGTGTAAATTGATAAGGGCCGGTTACATCTCCGCATGCGTAGATATTAGGGTATTTTGTTTGTAAGAAGTCATTCACTTCAATTGTACCGTTGGGCCTAAAGTCGATACCAAGCTCTTCTAAGCCAAAGCCCTGTGTATTAGGCTTGCGACCAATGGCGACCAATACTTGGTCAAACTCAACTTTAACTGTTTCATTGGTATCTGTGGTTTCACAAATTAAAATATTCTGGCCATTTTCTTGTATAAATTCAACGGCCTTGTGATTCACTTTTAGGTCAATGCCTTCTTTAATAAATTTCTGCGTCACCATATCAGCAATTTCAGCATCTTCACGAATCATAATTTTCGGCATCATTTCAACTTGAATAACCTGACTACCTAAGCGGTTAAATGATTGTGATAACTCGCAACCTATAGGGCCACCACCTAATACTAATAAGCGTTTAGGTAGTTCTGTTAATGACCACACATTATCAGACGTCAAGTAATCAATTTTATCTAAACCTTTAATGGGGGGAACAAAAGGCCTCGCGCCAGTAGCGACAACAATGTTTTTAGTCGTAATGACCTTGCCATCGACTTCAACTTCCCACGGTGATAATATTTTTGCTTCACCTGTAATGCAATTTACCCCTAATTCAGAGTAACGTTCAATCGAGTCGTGTGGTTCAATTTTCTTAATTACATTGTGTACACGGTTCATCACGTTTTTAAATTCAAATTTAGCAGAGGCTTGTTCAAAGCCGTATTTTTCTGCTTCGCTAAGCTGCTGCTTGAATTTAGCTGAGCGAATTAAAGCTTTAGAGGGTACACAACCCGTATTCAAACAGTCTCCGCCCATCTTATGGCGTTCAATTAATGCCACTTTAGCTTTAACGGCTGCTCCGATATAACTCGTCACTAGGCCTGCGGAGCCACCACCTATGGCAACTAAGTTATAGTCAAATGACTTAGGCTTTTTATAGCCTTTATAAACTTTGCGGCTTTTAATCATATCAATCACTTTTTTGGTAATGAGAGGAAATAAGCCGAGTAGAACAAATGAACCTAGTACTTTGGGTGAAACTACGCCGGCGAGGGAGTCAATTTGCGCAAGTTGTGTACCTGCATTTACAAAAACAGCTGTACCGGCCAACATACCGAGTTGACTGACCCAATAAAATGTAAAAGTTTTCAGCTTTGTTAAACCAAAAACTAGGTTAATGACGAAGAAAGGGATAATAGGTATTAAGCGCAATGTAAATAAGTAGAATGCGCCTTCTTTCTCTATACCTGCATTAATTGTGCTTAACTGCTTACCAAACTTACTGTTAATGCTATCCCTTAATAGGGTTCTTGAAATAAGGAAAGCCAGTGTTGCACCAATAGTTGATGCAAATGACACGATGAGTAAGCCCATGCCAAGACCAAAAATAGCGCCAGCACCGAGTGTTAAAATTGCTGCGCCAGGTAGTGAAAGTGCAGCAACAGCTACATATATTGCAAAGAATATACCAATAAATAAGGACTGGTTTGACTGGTAGTAGGCTTGTATGCTTTCTCGACTGTTCTTCAGCGCATCAAGGCTAAGGTATTGACCAAGGTCAAATATAAAGTAAGCGGCTATGACAGCTGCTATAGCCAGAACAATAATAATTTTTTTTATAGACATAAATGATTCCTAAATATTTAAGCTTTAGTCCGGCGCAAAACCATTTAGTTCTTATTTCTCAGCTTTGCTTTGCAATTAGGTTTACAAAATGAGAACCGTATTACACTTTAATCCATTAAAACAGTTGTTTGCTTGTTTGCATAGTCATTAACTTTCATTTGTTCAACTTTTTCTAATAACTCTTTGCAAGCAGCTCTGGTACGTAAGCTGCCTGATAAATGACTATATATAATAGTATCGTCAATATCAGTGACTATAACGGCGGGTATACATATTGGCGTAGTGAAATTGAGTAACTTAATGAGTATGGGGTAGCTCTTATGCTGTATTAAGCCGAGTTGTTGAGCGAGCTGATTGTTTTTATCTATTAAATAGGTAGCCTCAAGTCCTATACTTCCTTCAAGTTGCATCATTTTGTCGGGGCTTTGGCTGCTGATAACAAAAATACGGGTGTTATGTTGCTTGATTGTTTGTTGGTATTGCTTTAACTCCTGTAATTGAGAACGGCAGAATTGATTCCAATTGCCATTGTAAAAAATGAAAATAGAGCAATGCTTGGCCTGGTTAATTGAAAAGTGATTACCTTGTATATCGATTAGGCCAAGTGGTGAAAATTGTGCTCCTAGCTTTATTTGTATATTTTTAAAAGCCGGGTACTGGCAATACCATAATTCATAAAAAAACCAGAACACAAACAGCAATATAGAAGAAAACATATAACTGCTTTGGTCTGTTTGACTAAAAAAAGCACCAATAAATATCACGGCAGATGAGAAAAAGAGGGCGTATATGACGATATTATCAAAGCGCTTCAGGTGGATATCCTTAGCCAAATGGTTGCGTATAAAGAAAAACAGTATGCTACCTGTGGCAATCAATATACCCAGGCTACCCGTATTCACTATGTTTAGTAGGCTGTAGGCAGATATGAGGAAAGAGACTAAGGTAAATACAAAAAATACATGTATGAAATATGGTTTTAAATAGTGCATGTTTTTATAATACTGATCTTCCGTAAAGTGGCTTCATGTGCAATTGAATAGAATTTAACAAATTTTGATAAAAATTGCTTAAAAAAACATCAAATTTCGCCATTTATGGTTTCCGTCAACTTATTTATTGGTTATGCTTGGCATATTATTTTGTACAAGTTAAGTAGACACTTGGGGGTGTGAATTTGTACTCAATAGTAAAATTATTAATCTAAGTGTGATCCAAAAGAGGGGGAGATATGCGCGAAGGTAATGTTAAATGGTTTAATAATGCCAAAGGTTTTGGTTTTATTCGTCCAAATGATGGTGGAGATGATGTATTTGTGCACTATAGCGCGATTACAGCAGAGGGTTATAAATCTCTAAATGAGGGCCAAAATGTGGCTTACGAGGTTGAAAAGGGCCCTAAAGGCATGCATGCCTTTAACGTGGAAATTCAAATGGCATAACTTTGCCTATATAATAAAGCCTAGTCAAAAAACCGCTGCCTATGTAGCGGTTTTTTTATTTGTGGTCTATAAATACTTAACAATACATTCTTTGTGCCGTTAATTGAATATCAAAATCTAATTATTGGTGAGAGCATGATCCCAAATACGCAGCATGGTAAATTTATTAAACAAATT
>JAHDBX010000246.1 GCA_020630145.1 Gammaproteobacteria bacterium
GGGGATATAGTTGAAGTACTAGTCTTTATTGAAAAAAATCCTGAACGTTTTAGCTTTTGCTTTAACAATACACTTTCTGACTGTGTTGGTCCTTTTTTAAAAGAAGAAGAATAATTTTCCAACATAGCCTGAAGAAACTCGAACAACCTGAAAACGCATAACAACCTCTAATAGAGAGACCAGTTAAGCAACTATTTAACACTATATCTGCATATTAATTTGCTTGTTAAACACTGAGGTGATATACATAAGCTTTTAGCGCTTACGTATATCTCATGACACCTATCCTAGAACGCTTGCTAACACCTGTACGTGGTTTTCGAAAACAATATTTGCCATTACTCCTTATTTACTTTGCTTATGGTGCACAAGGCTTTACCACCGTAGCACTGACATTCTGGGAAAAAGACAACCTCACTCTAAGTACCGAACAGCTTATTATGATTGCAACATGGGTAACCTTGCCGTGGAGCATGAAAGTATTATTTGGGCCATTAATTGATAGCGTTAAAATTTTTGGTTCAGCAAGAAAAATCTATATATTAATAGGTGCAGCACTGGTTGCTATACAGTTTTTGTTACTAGCCACGATGAGTGATGGCCACTCAATGTTTACCTCTATTGGTATGGGTAGTTATCAACTCTATTTATTTGCTTCTATTTTAGGTGCACTAGGCTTTGTTATTCAGGATGTGACCGCTGACACCATGACAACCGAAGTCGTAGACCGAAAGGGTAAAACAGAAGCACAAATTAAAGCCGAACTAACCATGGTACAACTACTCGGCCGACTATCACTATATAGCGCCTTGTTAATCGGTGCGGCCATATCAGGCATCGTGGCTGACAAATATGAATTTGCCGACGTTATGTTAATGGCGCTTGCTATTCCCTTACTATCAGTTGTTGGCGTTATTTTCCTTTCATTACAAGAAGTAAAAGAACAACCTAATATTAATACGTCTATATTAGTGGCGGCTTTATTTTATATCGCATTTTCATCATGGATGGCATTTGGTGATATTCAATACGGACAAGAAATTAGTTTTTGCATATCGCTTATTGTGCTCACGTATTTAATCAAACAACTGCTCCGTACACAAGCACGCGAAGTGGTACTGACATTCGCCTCATTAATTTTTGTTGTGTTTGTTTTTAGAGCCATGCCAAGCACAGGACCAGGCTTTAGTTGGTTTGGCATTGATCAGCTTGGTTTTGACGAACGATTTCTAGGCACACTCCGCACCCTAAGCGCCGTTATAGGCCTGGTCACCTTGTGGTTAATATCATCATGGATAATCAAACAATCGATTAAACAGATTTATATCTTGCTTATCTTTGTAACAGCCTTCGTCAGCCTACCAGAAATACTACTGTACTACGGCTGGCATGAGTCTCTAGGTTTAAGCGCACGAACTGTCGCACTTATTGATACTGCAGCAGAAGGGCCACTGGCTAATATTGCCTTAGTACCCTTACTCGCATTAATTGCCTATTATGCACCCGCAGGTAGCCGAGCAACATGGTTTGCGGTCGCCACATCAATGATTAACCTCGCCTTAACCGCGTCAAGCATGTTAACCCGATACCTAAATCAAATTTATGTTGTGAGTAGAGAAATCAAAAACCCAGCCGGCGACATAATCACCCAAGCCGACTACTCACAGCTTGGACAACTCATGATTGTAAAAACTATCATTGAGTTTGTTGTGCCATTACTGGCCGTTTTACTATTGTGGCACAAAGATTTTAAAAAGAACCAAACACAAGAGTAAACTCCCTTACTCTAAACCGCCTCGTGATAACCACCCCTGATAAAGATCCTCAGGCCAAAACTGTTGAAAATAAGCAATACTGGCTAACTGTTCTCGCGTGCTTAATGTATCTTTAAAAGCCGGCATCTTGCCACCAAAGGGTATACCGCCATTACGAATACTGCGGAGTAACTGATTAATAGAATGATGCCATGCATGCGCAGTGCCATTTAAAGGCGGCGGCGGATAAGAGCCATCCGGCATGGTTTTTTTCCAATCCTGCACAATGCCTTCCGCTTTCACACCATGACAAACCGCACAGTTCGCTTTAAAAATAGCTTCACCAGCAACAACTTGTTGCTGACTATACCAGCGCTGTTTTTTTTCCTTATTAGCAGTAGCATCTGCTAAAACCAATACTGGAAACAATAATAAAACTGCACTCACACAAAAGTGACTTATCGCTTTACACATACTGACTACCTCTACTTAAAAGGGCGCTATTAATTCGGGTTAATACGAAACAACACATAAATAACTACATTTAATATAGCGTATATGCTTAGTAAATAAGAGTCAAAAAAATTAAGGGACAGCGCCGTTGATCCTATACTTTGTTGACTTATCAAGGCGCCTACCCGACTGCTGCCCCATAAACTTTGGATAAATTTAACGTAAAAGCTTTATATAAAGAAACTAAACAACATAAAAATGTTTAAGAGACATGAAAATCAAAAACAAGCCTCGTCATTCCGGACAGCGCTTTTTGCTGATCCGGAATCCAGTGTTTTCAATAGCTTACTGGATACCGGGTCAAGCCCGGTATGACAAATTTGAGTTTATGGGACAGCAGTGGGGTAGTCTCCTTAATAGGTCAATTATATGTAGAGTCGACGAGTCTGACCCCGTACCCTTGATACTCTTTGTTCCGCGATATTTTGGATTAAGCTTTAAAGCCTGGTTTTTTATTGTTTGATATTTATCACAGAATAACAATATAGGTTAATTTTCTAGACTTGCAAGATAGTATTGTTTTTGAACTTAAGCTACAGTTTTTAAATAGGGTTTATATGAAATTGTAAATATGAAGAAAAACATTCAGCATTTTAAACTAGGTTTGCTTAGCTTTTGCTTTGTGGTGCTAGGCGCTTGTGGCGGTTCATCGAGTAATAACGGTAATGAGGATGGTTCAGGAACAAACCCTGATACGGGTAATAATAAAATCTTAATGTTTGTTGCATATAATCAAGTGTGGTGGGATGAATATAAAGTCCTTTATGAGTCTTTGATACAGTCAGGGTATCAGGTTGATGTGGTGAGTAGTGATACGGGTTTTGCTACGAGTTACCATTTACCTGCTAATGACGATATAGAAGATATTGCTAATTCTGATCCTAGTTCGTCTTATGCTGATTTTACGGCATTATTTGCTCAACAGTTTGGTATGAGTTGGGAAGCAGCTTGGAATGCTCCAGCCAATATTCCGATTGATTTTAGTATTTTAGATGTGCCCAATATGGATGATTATCTGGCAATTGTTGCGGCGGGTGGTACGGGTGCACAAGACTATGCATTAGACGGAAGCTATTCAGCAAGTGAATTTTCGGGTGGTGGAAATATTAGTAGCGCGGCAAATGTACAAGCTGCGAGTGAAAAGTTTGCTGAGCTTGTGCTCGAAGCTCTGGCAGCAGGTAAGCCCGTTTTGGCACAGTGTCATGGCGCTATGTTGCCTGCTTACGTTCGCCAGCCAGGAACCCTTGGTCAGGGCTTTGATAGTTTAGGCCGCAGCATTATGGAAGGTC
>JAHDBX010000247.1 GCA_020630145.1 Gammaproteobacteria bacterium
GCTGGGGTGTTGCTATTAAAGGCTTTTTTATTGTAAATCGTGTTATCGAAAAATAGTATTATTGGGGAATATAATGATCAATATTATATTTTTATTTTTTATCGTCAGTATTTTGTAATCTTTATAGCAGAAATAGCGGTTTATTCGGGTAGGCTTAAAAGTTTTGTTTAAGTATATATTAAATTTATAATTATCATAATGACTTGTTAAGTTTGGTTGAAGCTTTTACTTAAATAATTTTTTTAGGTTAACAGCTTGTTATTTTATTGGTCTTTACTTTTGCTTATATGTCGTAGATAGGCCTGTAACATTATTTGTCACAGGCCGTAGTTGTCGGGATACTAATTTCGGGCGTAGCTTTGCCTTAAGGTTAAACCTGAGTGGAAGAAATAGTCCATAGCCATATAGATCATGCCGCCATGCTGCCCATTTTTTGCTGGCGCCATGCCAACAACAGAGCCATAAGCAGTTGAGCCCAAAAATACTGGGCCGCCGCTATCGCCTTCTAAGGTAACCATGTCTGTCAGGATATATGTTGAATAACCTTTATGCGTATACCAACGGCTGCGTATTTTTCCTGAAGTACGGCCTGAAGTGCGGCCATATTTATATACCCAAGAACCTATAGATTGGGAGTTACGCAGTTTGCTAGTAAACATCCTTTGATGAGAGTAGCCTGTAAACGTTAGGTTGCTTATGTAGGTGCTTGATGAATTAGGTTGCATAAACTGAATATCATATGGACCCCAATTACGTTCATATTGACTGCTAATTGCATGTGTGGCGTATTTGCCAGTGTTGTCACAGTGACCAGCTGTACTAAGTCCACTTTTGTGTCTCCAGCTGCTATAAACTGGGAAGCCAAAGGTACATTTTTTGCCACGATATGACCTAAATAAGTAGCCACCATGCATGCTAACAGCAGGTGTTAACAGGCTTTCTGTTTGTTCGATGTGAATTGTAATGGGTAAAGTAATATTAGATTGAGTAGTTTGTTGTTTAAACAAGTTGATGTCAGTTACATAGACTTCAACTCGATTTTGATGAATATTAATATTCATATCCGCATCGATACTGGCATTGTATAATTGTGCTGCGGTATCTGCTTGTAGCTTCTCTAAATCTATAAGTGCATTATCTACTGTTTTAAAACTTAGAGGGACATCGTATTCAAGTGTATCAAAATAAGCTTGCATTACGGTAGGGTCTTTAAGCGTACTCATTACTACAATACGGTACTCTGGGTTATGTTCTATATATAAACTCGCAAAAGAATTTGGATTACCCTCAGTAATAAGTTGTTCAATATTACCTAGCTGTTCTTGAATGGCTAGGCGTTTTAGTGCTTCTTCGTGGGGTATATCAAAATCTGCGGCATAAATATCAGCGCTTTCAGCCATGATTTCTATCTTATCCGTAAGTACTTTCGCTTTGTCATGCGGTACTTGTTTAATGAGTTCGGATTTTTCTGCTTCAGTATAACTATTGGGTATAAAGCCATGTGTACTGGATATGGCAGGCATACCACCTGTTAATACATTCTCATGCAATGTTTTAGGTTTGGCTTGTGTTAAAGGTGTGTCTGGGTTTTGTTTAAGTAATAATGCTGCACTTATACAAGTGTGCCTAAGCCCCCTGCTGCTATTAGTGGGTATATATTTTTCTTTTTCATAAAACTACTCTCTTTATTATTGTAGGTAAATTTTAGCGATCAAAAATTGACGCTTGTAGATGAGTATGCCGATTTAGGTTTTCAAAGTCGTCCTAGCTTTCTAAACTAGGACTTGCTCTTCTACACAGTATTTGATTGATCCGCTGAAATTTTCGATAACGATTTTTATACCTTCAGGGGTAATATCGTTGAAAATAAATAGCTAGTAAAATAATTTGTCGATGTAAAAAAGGCCTATTTTTTTACATTGCCATAGTATTTTAATAACTAATCATTATAAAGAGGAGATACACTATGAAAATTTTATTAACAGCAGTAATGAGTATGTGTTTTGTTTTAAGTGCAAATGTATATGCGAGCCCTGATATTTTATCAAAATTATCAGGTGAGCATGTTGTCGGTATGGCTGATGTTGAGATGGCGGATACACGTGGTGAATACTCTAGTAGTATTCAAAGTGTTTGGTCTTTCTGCCAACAATCAAGTGTTGATTGCGGTACTATTTATTATTATAAAACCCGTCAAGGCAGAGATCGTTGGAAAGTAGACTTTTTCCGTAATGGTTCTCGTGGTACTTATAGCTACTAATTTTTATGGTAGTGCATACAGGCTCAGCGCATGCTGGGCTTGTATATTTTATACAAGTACATCTAGTAGTTATTCTTACTACGTACTAATTTTCTAGTGAATAATAAAAGCAATAGAAATAATACAGTCCAAGTATTTAACATGCCGTTTCCTTGTGTAGTACTATGTTGCTTTACATTCGGCGGTGTATGTATTGTATTTGGCGGTGAGGCTGTATAACTTGTGGCAAGTGCAATAGCGGCCTGTGCATTAACTAGTCCTGCGCCACTATCAGCGTCAATGCCTAGTGCTTGCTTGATGGTGTTTTGTGTTGTGCCGGCAAGGTTGGCGTTACGTAAGCTAATATCAACAGCTGTAGCCTGTATTATGTTTAATATATCTTGGGGTTGAAAGTTGGAGTTAACTTGCAAAAGTAATGCAGCTAAGCCAGCTACATGTGGCGCTGAGGCAGATGTGCCTAAAAAGTTTGGCAAGCCATCGTTGTCTGAATCAATATTGGGTGCATTGAATTGAAAAAATGAAGTGTTAATGTTGTCTGGCCCAACTACATCTGGTTTTAATCTGTATATAGGTTTTGTAAGCTCTCGTCCATTATGGTCGAACAGTATAGGTGTATCGCCGCCGGCAGAAGAAAAAGATTGTAATACAGGCGTTAGCTCGCCAAATGCGGGTGTTTGTTGATAAGCACTGGCGCCAACAACAATACCTTTTGCCGAATTTACTCGCCCGGTTATAGTGCCGCTTTCACTTGTATATTCGTTTATGTGGCCTTTGAATCGTCCTTGAATAACATACTTTAAGAGGCTAGGGGGCTTTCCAGCTGCTTTGGTAATCATAATATTAAAGTTGGTTTGTGTTGCGTTAGCTGGGTTGTTAAAAGCAATATATTCAATAGGGTCTTTGCCAATATTTGTTTCTGCAGCACTGGCAATAATGTCGTTACCGTCGGCGCTAATAATAAAGATGTCTAAATCTGTTTTTGCACCAGGTGGGCCACTAATTGAATAGGCAGGATCTGCCCATTGCAAACTAATTTCAATAGTTGCACCTGCTGGTAATGTAAATGATTGCAGTGTGTCTATATTGGGGCCAGGGTCAAAATCATGAGCATTGATATGCAAACTGGGGCTAGTAGTTTCATTATAATGGCTTTGATAGGCATTTCTTGCATTGTTACCCGCAGCACTAATATAGCTAACGCCACGTTGGCTTGCATAGTCAATTGCTTGTGCAATATGGCCATCTTGAAAATACGTTTCTGAGTTAGAGTAGCTGTCATCAACG
>JAHDBX010000248.1 GCA_020630145.1 Gammaproteobacteria bacterium
TGTTTCCGTGTAGGTACGAGAAGTATATTTTATACCCCTGTTTTGTTAATGCTTTAATAACACGTTTGTCAAAGTCGGCATGTTGCCCATTTGGAAAAGACAAGGATATTACAGGTTTTTGCGTTTTCTCTTCGATAATGTTTTTTGAACTGAGCAGCTCTTGCTTAAGTTCGTCATCGCTGAGCTGCGTTAAAATAGTATGAGAGGTTCCATGAGATGCAATAGTAATGTTGTTGTTGCTCATTTCTATGCATTGTTCCCATGTAAGTGGGCGGCTCATTTTGTTTATATTTTCGTTTTGTTCTAAAGGGTGATCTTTTTCTAATTTAGACATAATATTTGAGCATGTCGATTTATCTATATACTTTAGTATTTCAACGCACTCGTTATACACTTCGCGTCTTTGTGTATAGTGTTCACTTAGTTCTCTGTTGTAATTTATTTCTGCTATCGAAAATTGTGTATTTGTACTTGTCATTATGATGCGAGACAAATGTTCAAACCAAAATGATTGCTTTCCGCCGATATATTCTGTGGCTATAAATATAGTGGCGGGGATATTATGTTTTTTTAGAATTGGGTAGGCATTATGGTAATTGTCATTAAAGCCATCATCAAAGGTAATCAATATTGGGTTTTGAGGCAGTTTTGCTTTGCCCTCAAGGTGCCTTTCTAAATCTTTAATGCTAATAGGGTTGTAGTATTTTTTAACAAGTTGCATTTGCTTATCAAAGCTTTCAACTGTTGCATCAATGACTTCTGGGTCGTATGGGTAGTTTTCAGGGGCTTGCGTTTCTAATATACGGTGATAAGTTAATACAGGTAGTTCTTTTTTAAAAGCCAAGCGGCACTTATGTAAGAGGTGCAAGGCTCCTGTTTTAATCAGTATTAACGCTAGTAAATCTTTTTTGCCCATAAGTGTGCGCCTTAAAATATTCGCCTATATGTATTGCGTTTTATTTCGGCATTTTTAACATAAAACAAACGCCTAGAGGCTAATTGTACTGTATTTATAGCTGAGCCAAGTCGACTATTTGCGCGTTGTTTTAAGAGTGTATTGATCATGGTAAGTTCTTTACCAGATGTGGCCCAATAATTTTGGTTATTGGAATGGGTAGTTTTTGCCAAACTTTTATCGCTAACTGGTATTTAGGGTTGTTTGGATTAAGTGCGGGCAAATCGCCGCCTTCGGCAAGCCAATAATGCCAATAAAGCTGCTTTGCTTCTGAGCCCCATTGTTTTTTGAAGCGGTATGTGCCGCTATCTACGGAAGAGCGGCCAAAATCAAAGTATGCATACTTTTCTTGTATAGCGTATTTTAACACTTCCCAATACATCAGCATGTTTATGCTGATATTGTTTACTTTGCGTAAAGTAGAAGCCCACGGGATTTCTAAGGTATCTTTATAGCCTAGTAAAAAACCCGCACCTACAGGCTCATTATTGATTTTTATGACAATGATTTTAGAGTGTGAGCTAAAACGTTCTAAAATGGTGGCAAAAAATTTTTTACTATAAACTGGGGTTCCTAGGTCACGCATATTTTCAGCGAATACTGCGTAGAAGTCGTCTAGTAATTCTTTATGGCCAATATGAATACTTGGATCTTCACGTAAAGGGCGTTTAATTTGTGCGCGGCGCTTTGAGCCAAGTGCTTTCCATAATACGTCTTCATCGTCTGGTAGCTCCATTACCATACTAATTTTGTCTGTTTTTACAGGGTAAGATGTTTCTCTTGCTTTACTGTCGCGAAATTCTATATGTGAAACATGTAATGCTTGACTTGTTTGGCAGGCATGCGCCATTAAATTATTTTCTACTTCGCTTGAATCAGCAATAACGCCGCCGTAATTGAAATATGGCACGGAAACAATATAGTCACCAAATAATCTGCTTTTCAAGCGGGTTAGTGGCAATACTCCGTTGATTTGGCCTGCGTCATCGGTGTTGTAGTAGTAATGGCTTTCATGGCCAAACACATCTTTAATTAGTTTTGCCCAACTGCTTAGATGGTATAACTTACCTTCAGCATGTTGGTCAACATATGCGTCCCATTCAGTGTGGGCGTGATCGTCATGTGTTGGTGAAGACGCACTAGATAAACGTTTAATATTCATATTTTTATAGTTTTACACGTTGTGTCACAGAGGTATTCTCCATTACTTTTCTGACCGTTGAAAATTCAAACTTGTTAATAAGCTTTTCTAAGCGGTCCTTGCACTTATCCAAGTTATTGTAATGCCTAAATTCAGAGAGCCGACTTGCTTTTATACGCGGTTGCTCTGCATCTACTTCCCATGGGTGTAAATAAAATATAAAAGGTTTGCGCTGACTTTTGTTAATAGACCCTAAGGCCCATTCAGTAAATTGATAAGGAAATAAACGAAAATATCCACCTCCGGCAATAGGTAGGGTATAGCCAAACATAGGCTTGGTTGATAGCGGTATCTCAGTAATTGATTTGCCTTCGCCACGTTCTAAGGTGTAAGCATGTGTTGGTGTATTGGGTATGCCGTAACGGTCATGCTTGACGGGGAAAATACTTGAGTCGTATTCGAAGCCTAGTTCGATTAAGGTATCTAAAGCCCAAAGGGATTTTTCAGTTATAGAGTAACTGGCTGCGCGATAGCCATAAACTTGCGTACCAATTATATCTTCTAATATTTTCTTCGATTTTTCTGTTTCGCTATAGAAAACCTCAGGAGTTTGTTCGTATATAAGCTTGTGGCTATAGCCATGACTTGCCACTTCGTGGCCAGCAGCGTGTATTTCACGCACGAGTTCAGGGTGCTTTTCTGCAACCATGCCTAAAACAAAAAATGTTGCTTTTAGATTTTTGCTGGCAAAAAGCTCGAGCAAGGATTGTGTGTTTTGCACCACTCTTGATTCGTGTTTATGCCAGTTATCACGTGATATAGCATCTTTAAATGCCGAGACTTGGTAATGCTCTTCTACGTCAACCGTGAGCATATTAGTAATAGTTTTCTGCATAATATGTTAGCTTATATTGTTTTGTCTTGAGTGTTGTCTGACTGGTTGTCAATAAGCTTAAATGTGAGCTTGTATTTTTTACCAATTGCGATGACATCACCATGTTCTAGAGCGTGTTTGGTTATTGCTTTGTTATTAACCTTGGTGCCATTTGTACTGCCTAAATCAACAAGGTAAGAGTCTGTTGCATTCGATACTACCTGTGCATGTACGGAGCTAACGCGACTTTCTTCTAGCTGAATATCGGCCCTGTTAGATCGGCCGATTACACAAGTTTTTGCATTAATGGCAAATTCTTCGATTGTGTTACCATTTTCTGACACTTCTATAAGCGCTTTATTAAATATGGCATTTGATTGTGTATTTTCAGATTTACTGAAGTTTTTAGTTTTGCTCCAGTTTAATTCTTGTATGGCAGCCTTAAAATGCGTCATCGTGATTTCACTATCTTCATTGGCAAATGCGGCAGTCAGCAAGGTGTCGGATAGCACGTTTATGCGACGAGGAGTGCCGCCTGTGTACTGATGTATGTGCGACACGATTTCTTCGCTA
>JAHDBX010000249.1 GCA_020630145.1 Gammaproteobacteria bacterium
GCTAAATTAAGGCTTTGCTCTAGTGCATGACGAAAATCTTCATCGTCATCTATTAATAATACTTTTGCTTTTGCTTCAATCAAGGTATTTGACTCTTTTTAATCAACGGGTATCTTTAATAAGAAAACGGTACCGTAACCCTCTTCTTCTTTAAGTTCTAACATACCATGAAAATCTCTAACGATGTTATAAACAATAAATAAGCCAAGTCCTAAACCATCACCTGAATTTTTAGTAGTGTAGAACGCTTCAAATATTTTTTCTTTTATATCGGCATCTATACCTATACCTGTATCTTTAATATAAATTTCAGCATAACCGTCTACTTCACGCCATTCAATATCCAAAGTTTTCTCATCACTAGACTTAAGTGCATCCAAAGCATTTGAAATAAGGTTTGTCATCACTTGCACTAAACGCGTATTCCCAGCCCTAACATAGATAGCATCTTTACTAGACTTGATATTCATTACGACTTGCTCTTTCTGTGCTCGTGGCTTCATTAACACAAGCACTTCATCAACTACTGCGCCTAGGTCTACTTTCTTTAGTTCATTATCAGGTTTATGCGCAAAGGTTCTTAAGGTACCGGTTAACTTAGACATTCGATCTGTAAGCATAGCTATACGGGACATATTGCTTTTTACATCTTCGTAAGATTTTTTGTCTAACAAGGCATCTGCATTTTCCGCATAAAACTTTATTGCAGCTATAGGTTGGTTATATTCATGCGCAAGCTCCGTTGACATTTGCCCTATCAATGCCATCTTTGCTGCTTGTATTAATTCATTTTGTGCTTTACGTAGCTCCTGTTCCGCATGCTTTCGTTCATCTACTTCCAAAGCTAGTTGATTATTAGCAGACAATAATTCTTCTGTTCTTCTTTCCACTTTTTTTTCTAGCAACTGTGAAAATTCACGTTGCTGCTGTTGTTCTTGTTCTCGACGGAGACCCCGTTGTCTTACAATCCAATATAGCAACCATGCAAATAACAATACAAAAGTAGCTATCGCTATAGAAAACTTAATTCTAGTGACAATAGGTTGATAGGGTTTCAACAGAACCAATTGCCACTCTAATAGCGGCAGATATTTATAATAAAGTAGATACTGCTGACCCTCTCCTATCTCATAGACCTTTGATATTGTTTTTACACCTGTAGGTGGTGTAACACTTTGAAATAGAGAATCCTCAACCAAACTATGATCAGCTGATTGATATAGATATTTGAACCGCCACTTATTTGCATTGGATAAAAATATTTTTTTGCTTTTATCAACAGCAACAACTGAATTAACTTCTATCCCCCAAATTTCTTCGAGTAACTCTAAATCAATTTGCACCACAACCATGCCAATGACTCTTGACTGCGCGAATACCGGTGAGGCAAAAATATATGATCTCGCATCAAAGTCTTGCACAATGGTTGCCCTACCCAAACGGCCTTCCATTGCCGTTGAATAATAAGGTTTATCTGAGACAAGCGTACCAACATGCTCATTACTCGTGCTCGCAACAACCCTGCCTTCTGCATTAACTAGCCATATATTTTTTGCTCCAGCTAATTTTGCGGAAGAAGTCAAAATTTTATTTATGACCGTAGCATCTTTAGATATATCGTTATATACACTCACAACATCTGGCCGCCGAGCCAGCAGGGCACCTAATACGGCAAATTTATTCGTTAATGCCTCAACACTTAATGCTTGCGCATCAAGAAACCGCGTAGCCTCATTTTCTATATTTTGTACACCTTGAGTTTTAACTGCATGCGCTACAACAAGCAGAATACATAAGCTGCTTATAATGAGTACGGTTATAATTTGACTATTACGATTTAACATAGGGTTTACTATAGCACTCTAGAAACAATCTATATAAAGATCGGGGCAAGTTTAGAAAAAATGCCGCTTCATTAAAGCTTTTCAGAATATTTTATAAATAAAACTATCTGTGCTAAATTAACTCTAGCATTAAAGCCACTCACTTCATAGGTAAGAGAAACCGAATGTTATATAGAAAACTTGGCCACACTGATATTGATGTTAGCGTAATCTGTCTTGGAAGTATGACTTGGGGTGAACAAAATACCGAATCAGAGGCACATGAACAATTAGATTACGCCTTAAGCCAAGGGGTGAACTTTGTTGATACTGCTGAACTCTATGCCATTCCTCCTAGACTTGAAACCTATGGCTTAACGGAAAAGTACATTGGTACTTGGTTAAAAAAAACGGGCAAGCGACAAGATATTATTCTAGCCAGTAAAGTATTAGGCCGTAGTGATGGCTTAGGAAACGGTATTAACTATGTACGTAATGGCCCAAGGCTTGATACAGCCAATATTGCAGAAGCTATCGATAACTCATTAGCTCGATTGCAAACAGACTATTTAGATTTATATCAAGTACACTGGCCAGAAAGAAAAACGAACTTTTTTGGGCAGCTAGGTTTTGAAGACTTTAATGTTGCTGATGATGAGGTTGATATTCACGAAACCTTAAGCGCATTAGGCGATGCTGTTAAACAAGGCAAAGTTCGCTATATCGGCATCTCAAACGAAACACCATGGGGCTTATCTCGTTACTTACAATTAGCAGATGAGCACAATTTGCCACGCGTCGCTACGGTACAGAACCCTTATAGCCTTTTAAACCGCTCTTATGAAATTGGCTTATCTGAATTTGCATTACGTGAGAAAGTTGGCTTACTCGCTTATTCACCTCTTGGCTTTGGTGTATTAAGTGGCAAGTATTTACACGGCAAATTACCTCAAAAATCGCGATTAGACCTGTTTCCTGAGTATCAGCGCTACTCTAACAAACAAGCCATCGCTGCTACTGAAGCTTATGCTGAACTTGCTGCATCTTGTAGTTTGTCACTTGCACAACTCGCTTTAGCATTTATTAATTCACGCCCATTTGTAAACAGCAATATTATAGGTGCCACGACTTTAGCACAGCTCAAAGAAAATATTGATTCTGCAAATATTACCCTAGACAACGATACTTTAGCTGCCATCCAAGCTATTCACCAAGACCACCCTAACCCTGCACCTTAAACAAGCAAAAAAAAGCCAACTTCTAAGGAAGTTGGCTAAATAATGTAACTTTAAGGAGAGATGAAACTACTTTGTTCTTGCTTCTTTTTTACCTAAATCGGCCACTTCACCACGTATAATTTTACGAATATAAGCATTACAATCTAACCCATCATCAGATTCGCAAGTATTAACGGCAGCATCACACAAACGCCGATTTTCTTCGCACCATTGCTTGATATCTTGTGCATTAGCCTGACTAAAGCTCAAAACCAATACCACTAATACAGATATTTTTCCTATTATGCGCATTCACATACCTTTACTACACTTATTTATGTCCCATCAAGTATAGTCTAGGCATATAAGCGCGGCTATACCATTTATCGGTCATAACTGTAACTTAATCGTTCTAAGGCCAT
>JAHDBX010000250.1 GCA_020630145.1 Gammaproteobacteria bacterium
CTGCCCTGGAATTATAACTCCTGATGAATGCAAAATTGGAATTATGCCTGGTCACATTCACACTCCAGGAAAAGTTGGTGTGGTATCAAGATCTGGGACCTTAACATACGAAGCTGTTGCTCAGTTATCAGAGCAAGGTTTTGGACAAAGTTCTTGTGTAGGAATTGGTGGAGACCCAGTAAATGGAACTAATTTCATTGATGTTTTAGAGCTATTTCAAAACGACCCTAAAACCGAAGCCATCGTTATGATCGGTGAAATTGGTGGTAGCGCAGAAGAAGAAGCCGCAGCTTATATTAAAGCTAACGTAACTAAACCTGTTGTATCATACATTGCTGGCGTAACAGCGCCTCCAGGCAAGCGTATGGGGCATGCTGGAGCCATTATTTCCGGCGGCCAAGGTACAGCAGACGAAAAGTTTGCTGCACTAGAAGACGCTGGTGTTAAAACGGTTCGCAGCTTAGCGGATATTGGTTCAGCACTTAAAGAGATTACGGGCTGGTAAAACACTTAGCCTGAAACAAAGCAAAAGCGTCACTGGTAACAGTGGCGCTTTTTTTATAACTAATTGACTGACAAACTTTATAATGATAATTTGAGACGAGTAATAAAATTTAACCAGAAAATTTATCGCATAACAAACCACTATAAGTAACCACCAATGCAAATCCGTACAATACAAGAAGAAGATATTGAAAATTGCGCCAAACTATATGTACAAACATTCACATCTAGCCCTTGGAATGAAAGTTGGAGCTATTCAACTGCATTAGAACGGTTATCGCATTTTTATCAATCAAAAGGCTTCATTGGTATCCTAGCTGAAGACCAAGATGTTGTCAGTTTTGCACTTGGAAATACCGAACCTTTTTACTCCGGCCTATTCTTTTATTTACGGGAAATGTGTACTAAGCAAGACTTACAGAACAATGGTATAGGTAAAAAGGTTTTTCAAGCCTTAGAAACTACATTGCAGTTATTAGATACAAAGAGTATTTACCTTACAACAGAGCGGGGTATTCCGGCGGCAGGCTTCTATTTAAGCTGTGGTTTCACCCATAACAATAACATGGGGTTTTACTCTAAAAACATCTTATAATAAATAAATTTGGCGGGGGAAATTGAAATTAATAAGGTCAGACTCGATTGATTTTTAATAAAACATAAAGAATAATCAATTAACCTTACTTTACCTCCCCTTTATTCTTTTCAGCAATCCACTGCGACATATACTTTGTACTTTGCATGGAGTGATGTCGCAACATAGCCCCACTAAAATTATGTAAGCGATGCTGCTCCACGTCTAAGAACAAACTCTCTATTGTTTTCACAATTTTATTTTCCAGTCTTTTCGCATCGTATCGATCATGCAGCAAAGGTTTAATCTGGGCTTGGGCAGCCTGCCATTGTGCTTGATTTTGATATAGCTCTACAGCTGCATCGATAAAAGCTTGTTCGCCATCCTCAACCCTGCCTGGCCATTGCTGAGTTGCTTTATCATACATAGCTTCACTACCAATGGAGCTTGTAACACTGGGCGTTTGATTAAGCATGGCATCGAGTAGCTTACCTTTTATACCCGCACCAAAACGTAGAGGCGCTAAACATACGCGTGCTGATTCCATTACCTTATGAACATCATCAACCCAGCCTTTGATATAAAAACCCATTTTAGGCTTATGCAAAGCGGTGGCTTTAGGTGGCGGATAAGAACCGTATATATGGAGTTCGGCTTGTGGGATCTGTTGGCAAATTTTGGGCCATAGTGACTGCAAATATAAGATAGCATCCCAATTAGGCTCATGCCTAAAACTACCTATGGTAATAAAATGTTGGCGTTGCTCATAAGATCGTGTTTGTTGTTTAAGTGATGCGAGATCAACTAAAAATGGAATATGACACAACAGAGATGCATCTACTTTAAATGTATCGATCAACAAACGCATTTCAAAGTCAGAAATAATAAAGCTAAGATCACTACGTAAAATAGCGGCGATTTCACGTTTAGCCATATCACTGAATAAATCACCTCTGCTCATTTCGCGTTTAGCCTTGTGCGCTTGGTGTCGTGCATGACGTAAGCACTGCAAATCAGAAGTATCAAGTACGCGTAATGCCTGTGGGCAATTTTTTTCAACCCGCCAGCCAAACTGCTCTTCCATCATAAAGCGGTCAAACACAACCATTGATGGATTATATTCAAGGATATATTTATCAAAGGAGTCACAATTCAGTTCAATAGCTTGCGTGGTGATACCCTCTACTGATAAGTCCAGCATATGCTCACTTGGTTGTGCTGGCGTAGCAAATTCAACTTGCCAACCCGCTTGTTTATATACTCGCAGCATAGCTAGCATATGTACGCCTGCTGCTGAAGAGTTTGGCTCTGGCCATACATAGCCAATGACTAGCACTTTCTTTACAGCCGTACCTTGTTGCTTGGCTATGCTGTTATCGGTATTAATAGACACCTTCTTCTTGATAATGAGTTAAACCGTTATTTATTCTATCATTATCCAACAAATAAACCTTTGCACACATACCAATAAAGCTAAAAATCAGTAATACAGATCTCGATTGATTGTTAAAATACAATCTAACAAAGCACTATTTACTTTTGCTTTTATTAACAAGGCACAGCATGAAAGAATCCGACTTATACCCCCCGTTAAAAAAATACCTGGAATTGCAACACTACGACGTTAAGGGGGAAATAGGTAACTGTGATGTGTTCGCCGTTCGCAATACTGAACCGCCTCTTGTAGTAGAGCTGAAGTTATCACTTAATTTAACCCTTATTCTTCAGGCCGTTGATAGGCTAGTACTTACATCAAACGTTTATATCGCTGTTCCCAAAAAATGTAACGCGCTAAAACAAAAGTATAAACAAGTAATCAAATTATGTAAGTTATTGGGGATTGGACTAATAACAATTGACCCTTCACGAAGTTCAGAAGAGGTTAATGTGCTATTGGACCCAAGTGAATATAAACCGCGTATTTCTAAACACCGTCAAACACGTTTGCTTGGTGAATTTGAAAAGCGAGTGGGCGACCCTAACCTTGGCGGCTCAGATACAAAGAAAGGGACTATGACAGCATATAGACAACGCGCTATAAAGATTGCTATGCTGCTCGATAAACAAGGACCAACAAAAGCTTCAGATATTGCCAATGAAATTTCAGACACTAAAGCACGAGATATTTTGTATAAAGACGTGTATGGCTGGTTTGATAAAATTTCACGCGGTATATATGCACTCTCCCCTCGTGGCAAAAAGGAAGTGACGATATGGATAAAACCTGAAGACCTTAATATAAAAAACCAAATCTCTTAATTACAGTGCTAAATGTCAGTAGTTAGCTTATAAAAATTTATCTGCGCCTATTACCCTAGAAAAACTTAACAAAACTATAATTACGCTCATAGCAAAAAATATTAAGACAAGTAAT
>JAHDBX010000251.1 GCA_020630145.1 Gammaproteobacteria bacterium
GATAAACGGTTAATACCCTCTCCCGTCAAAATAATTAAATAATCGGGTGGTGCTGCAATAAAACTATGCAGCCATGCTTCAACTTTTTCTTTTTCAGGACTATCGTGTATGGAAACCAAAGGGCAAGGAAAAACTTCAGCACCCCGTTTCTCAAATAAATTTTTCAATACATTAAGCTGCCTACTTTCAGGAACAGCTATGCGCAAGCCATTTAGTTTTTCTAACATAAAAATAATTCTTTGATTTATATAAAGTGTATTAAGCGGGTATTTCGCTATTATCCCACGCAAAGCATTTACCACTGCTATCTGCATCTAATTGGTTAATGACATTAAGTAAGCATTGTGCCGCATGCTTTGTAGTAAACAGTTTATTCTCGGGCACACCAGATTGAAAAGGCTTAGACAAACCCGTATCAACCGTGCCAGGATGCAAGCCTACAATGATAGCTTGCTTATTGCTTCGACTTATCTCAATAGCCAAGTTCTTAATCAGCATATTCAAAGCAGCTTTAGAAGCACGGTATGCATGCCAACCACCAAGACGATTATCATTAATACTACCCACTCGTGCTGATAGCGCTGCAAATACTGTTTTTGCGTTAGTGCGCATTAATGGTAAAAAGTATTTCGCGACTAATGCTGGCCCAATGGTGTTAACCATAAAGTTATCAACAAAATTATGCACTTGCATATGACGAAACGTTTTTTCAGGCTGTAGACCCGCACCATTATGTAGCAGACCCGTCGCATTAATTAAAATATCTATTGGCTTATCTATTTCTTGAGCAGCTTTTTCCAAGCTTGACTCATCATTAAAATCTATTTGCAACACGTGTAATTTATTATGCTTCAATGAACTTACAGATCTTGATAAAGCATACACTGACACAATAGCTTCACTATTCAGAAACAGCTTACATATTGCTTCACCAATTCCTCCTGTTGCCCCTACAACGACAACATTGAGCTCACCTTCAAATTTATCTAAATACATTATGGCGTTAATTTTACCACACGCCCAGGCGCATTAAGCACAACATAAATAGCACCTTTCGGCCCAACCACAATATCACGCACACGGCCTGCATTTTTATAAATAAGTTCTTCGTGCATAACACGATCGGCTTCTATATCCAGCACTGTAACTTGTTGATACTTTAACGCACCAACCAACAATTTATTGCTCCACTTTTTAAATAAGTCACCGCTGTAAAAACGAATATTAGAAACAGCTATTGACGGCCTCCAGTAATATGCAGGCTGCTGCATGCCTTCTTTACGCACATACGGCGTGAGTTCTGTACCAATATAATTGATGCCATAACTAATTTCTGGCCAACCATAATTGGCGCCTTTACGTATAACATTAAGTTCGTCGCCTCCACGTGGCCCATGTTCAGCTGACCATATTTGCCCGGTAACAGGATGCATAGCTAAGCCTTGAGGGTTGCGATTGCCATAAGTGTAAATAGACGGATAAGCACTATTTAAGTAGGGGTTATCTTTGGGTATAGCGCCATCTTTATGTATACGGTGAATTTTTCCATTAGGTGTATCAAGGCTCTGTGCCAGCTTACGCTTACCTCGGTCCCCTACAGTGAAATATAGATAACCTTGCTTATCAAACACAATACGGCTACCAAAATGTTGGCCTGACGAAGAATAATGCTCTGACTTAGCCGTAAACAACACTTCACTATTCGTCCATGTATTATCAATGATCTGAGCTCTCTCAATACGCGTCATCGCCTTACTGGGAAAGCCAGATGCTAAAGCATGACTATAAGCTATATAAACCCATTTATTTTTTTTGTAATCAGGGTCAATAGCAACCGCTAATAAACCACCCTGCCCACCTGTATGCACAACAGGTGTATTCTTAACAGGCTCGCTCGTTCTGCTACCATCAATAACCTGCCATAGTGAACCACCAATCTCTGTAATCAAGGCATGATTACTATCAATAAATGCTAATGACCATGGCGTATTTAAACCATCTAACCAAACTTTACTGCTTAGCTTGCCATAATCCCATGTATCAAGTTTATCACCCGTAGCCTGTGCGATAAGCCCCGTACTCTGTAGCAATAGGCAAACACCCAGCAAAATAGTATATGTTTTCTTTATCATTAAGAATATGATCCTTTTTACGTAAATTTATTATAGACTATTATTTTTATACAATATTAAGACAAAACTATGCCAGCGCAAAAAATACGAGCCAGCCAAGACATACACCTATTTGAAACACTACTTACCGACCCAAGCGTTATGCGTGTTAATGACTCTATAGCACGTCAAGAAGCTGAAGGTGTTATGGGTACACGCAGGCAACTATTAGCAACATCTGTACGTTTAAGCGAGGCAATGGCTCCATCACTGCATAAGATGGCACAGGACTGCTCTGCAGCCTTGGGGGTCACTATTCCTGTTGAGTTATACGTGTATAACAGTCCACAGTTCAATGCAGCTTGCGTTAAACCTGAGGATGGACGTTTATTTATTATGTTTTCATCCAGCCTACTTGAGGGCTTTGACGAAGATGAGTTACGTTTTGTTATGGGACATGAACTTGGACATTATGTGTACCAACACCATGATATTCCTATTGGCTACTTATTACACAGTAAAGCCAAACCTTCTCCTGACCTAGCGTTAACATTAACTAGTTGGTCTCGATATGCGGAGTTTTCCGCTGACAGAGCAGGTGCACATTGTACTCAAAACGAAAATGCTGTTGCCCGCGCTTTGTTTAAACTCGCATCAGGCTTAACAGGTAATGTCGTTACATTTCAATTAGATGATTTTTTAAAACAAGTCGATGAAATGAAAGTTGAAGATGACACATCTGGCACCAGTGCATCTACAGCAGATTGGTTTTCAACCCACCCATTTAGCCCTTTACGTGTTAAAGCTTTACAACTATTTCATCAATCAAGTTTGTTCACTGAGAGCCATACACTATCTCAGGTCGAGCTAGAAAGTGGCATTGAACGTTTAATGAATTTTATGGAAGCGAGCTACCTTGAAGGCCATACGGATACGGCCAAATATATGCGACGCTTACTATTTGCAGGTAGTTTGGTTATTGCCAATGCCCACAAAGGCATTAGCAAAGCAGAAATAAGTGCATTTGAAAAATTCTTTGGCAAGCATGCGTACAAAGAAAACCTTGATTTAGATTATTTGAAAAATGACTTAGCCAAACGCGCCGAGCAAGTCAAAGAAAATACATCTATGGCTAAACGTATGCAAGTACTGCACGACCTTTGTATTATTGCTAAAGCAGATAAAGATATAGCACAAGCTGAGTTTGCTATTTTAAACGAAATTGCAGCTAGGCTAGATGTACCAAAATCATTTATTGAAAAAGCCATGCTTGACGTAGAAGAGCTAGATTAATATTGCTACCCTAATATAAAAAAGCCCGCTTTATGCGGGCTTTTTTA
>JAHDBX010000252.1 GCA_020630145.1 Gammaproteobacteria bacterium
ATATTACGAATAACAGCATCATTAAAACGGAAAGCGCTTTTAAGCTCTTCAAGTTCAGCTAAGCCACACTCAACATTCATCAACACATAGTGTGCTTTATGAATTTTATTGATTGGGTAAGCTAATTGGCGACGGCCCCAGTCTTCTAAACGATGAACTGAACCACCTTCTTTCGTAACAACCGCTTTGTAGCGATCGATCATAGCAGGCACCTGCTCGCTTTGGTCAGGGTGGACCAAAAACACAACTTCATAATGACGCATTGTAGCTCCTTATGGGTTTAAAAAGCCTCCCATTCTTATATAGTGGTGAGGCAAGGAGAGCCCGAACTGATAGGCAGTTCGAACCAAGCGCGCGATTATACGGCAAAACAGGCCATTATCAAGGGTAATTATCGTTATTAGTGCATATAACGGCAAAAGCCAAATACATGGAATAAAAGCCTATATCTAGGCTTGGAAGAAATACGGGCTATCAAAATTAGTTAGGCGGCTTATAAGCAACAAAGTGAGGCGGCTATTACACCGCCATTCCGTAGCATCACCTGACAGAATATCTTTGTATAAGATATGTACGACTCTGCAAATTGCGCTAAGTAAGAACAGCTAAGACAATGAATAAGCGAGTCGTTAATTAATTGACGCGTTTATACAGACGAAAAAAAAATCCTGCAAATTGCGAATGAATTCGTCATAAAAAAAGCCTTTTTCTTACATAATCCATGAGTTTTTTCGCAGGAAAACTTCCTTTTTTTGCTGCATGCTAAAAAATTCGCAACCAATGCGAATTTATTCGCAGGAGAAAAACCATGGAAATAGTTCAATATAGTCAAAAAAACGTCTTTCTTATTTCAGGTATGTTCGCAGGCAACTGGATTTGGAAAAGGTGCTATAAAAACATTAACGCTAATATAAATATGATGGCCGAACCACTTTGTCATGTAGGTGAAGATCTAGACCAGCTAAGTGAAGACATAGCCCAAGCAGTTAGCAAACTAAATGGCAAAGTCGTCTTAGTAGGTAACTCGCTAGGTAGCTTACTTTGCCTCAAAGTGGCCTCAATGCTGGGTGATAAAATTGAGCTGGTTATAATCTCAGGGTCAGCAGGGTTTGGTGACTTCCCAATTGACTTAAAACTAAAAAAAACCAACCCAGAGGTTATGCGACCAGACTTAAAACGCTTGATTTGTCATGATCAGTCCGCTTTTGCAGATAAAGATCTAGACAGAGTTATTCACAACTTTGGCGCTAGCTTCAGGCCTATAGTGAAGTTAATCAAGGCCAGTAGCGTTAATATCGCAGATAGTTTAATACCAAAGGTCAAAGCGAGAATCGTCGCAATATGGGGTGACAATGACCTGATGACGCCATACAAAGACGTAAAGCCTATTTTAGACAAGCATGGGATAGATTCCCGACTAATCAAGGAATGCGGACATTCTCCTATGTATGAGCGCCCTCTAGCTTTCTCAGAGCATGTCAATGCTTGTTTGAACTAGCAAATTATGATATTTTGGATCGGCATTGGGAGAAAGGAATGAGTAGTATATTACCGCTTTTAGCTGCATTTTTATGCATTAAAGCACTATCAAAAAGCAACTTAGACATATCAGCTAAATTATTATTTATTTGCATGTTAACTATGTCGCTTTGTCAGGCTATTGGACTGCCTATTATTCCCTACTCTGTTAATACTGCAGCTTTCTTTGCCGATTCTTATTTAATAACGATGTACTTCTTTTTTGCTTCACTCGTTATATTTGTATATAGACTGAGCAATAAAAAGAATGGCATATTCTTTTTATACCTGATCCCATTAATACTTACAGTATTACACTTAAGTGGGCTTATGGTTACTGGCTATCGCGCCGAGCAAAGTTCATTAATGCATGACGATGGTAAATTTTCCTTTTTATTCGAGCTTGAAGCATTGTTAGCAATAGTAGGTAGTTTAACTATCTCTATTCTTAACCGTCGTTTTGAAGATGATCAAATTGTTCTTGCTAAAAACATGATTATCTCTTATTCATTTATACCTTTAGCAATGGTGACTGTTTTGCTGGTTATTCTTTCAGCTACCGATTATGCCATTTCGGCAACCTATGTTTCACCGCCTATTATTATTTACAGTGCATTAATTTATGGCTATGTCAGCAACCCGAAAGTTATTGATATCTCAACTGGAATCAGCCATTTACCAGCTAGGCTTAAACTGGCCATAGATTTTATATTTATATCTGCAAATAAAACTGAACTAGATAACTGCTTTGAACAAGAAGAAAAGCAGATACTTATGGAGCTTTACCTAAAACATAAAGGCAATACCGAACTGATGGCTAACGACTATGGCGTAAACCAATCGTATATTGACAATAAAATAGACGAACTTGATATTGTTAAAACGTTGTCAACTGTAGTTAAAGCTTAATAAATATACTATGAAAACCACCTCTTATTTTAAATACACATATTTTAACACTTCAACTGATGTCATAAGCTTGTCTACATGCTGTAGCTATGCTAATTTAAAGGCAGTATAAGGGGATAAGGAATGACGAGTATACTACCACTTTTAGCTGCACTTCTATGCTTAAGAGCATTATTAAAAAGCAATACCGATATATCGGCAAAAATACTGTTCAGCAGCATGTTAATTATGTCGCTTAGTCAGGTTATCGGTTTATTTCTTATTGATCACTCCCTTAAAGGCGCAATATTTTTTGCCGATACTTTTCTAGTTGCAATGTATTTTTTCTTTACCTCATTAGTAACATTTATATACAGAGTTACTATAAAGAACAATAATATATTCTTCCTTTACCTTATTCCTTGCATATTAACTTGCCTACACTTTATGGGCTTTATGGTAGAAGGATACCGCATAGAACAAAGTTCATTGATGCATGATGACGGACAATTTGCCGCATTGTTTGATTTACTAGTCGTTGTATCGTTATTTACTTGCTTGGGACTATCGATAATAAATTATAAATGGTCAGACGACCGGATCACGATGTCTAAAAACCTACTCGCTAAATACTCCATAATCCCATTATTAGTTTATGTAGCAACTTTCGTTGTATTATCAACAACTGAATATGCTGTTTCAGCAACATTTGTTGTACCGCCAATCGTAATTTACTCATCTTTAGTTTATTCATATATCGCTAACCCAAATGTTATTGACTGCTCTACTGGCATCAACCACCTATACAAACGCTATAAGGCCGTTGCCCCTTTTGTATTTAGCAACTCATCTAAAGATGAAATTGAATCGATAAAACGAGAAATGCAAAAACAACGTATAGAAGAACTATTAATCAAACACAAAGGCGTTATTCAACTGGTTGCTGATGACATGAATATGCACCGTAAATCTATTGAAAATAAAATTGCCGAGTATGACTTAAAAGATACCATTGCATTA
>JAHDBX010000253.1 GCA_020630145.1 Gammaproteobacteria bacterium
GATGGCTAAAGTATTTTTTATGGCTGGCTTAACAAAGATTCAATCATGGGATACCACACTACTATTATTTGAATATGAATATGCAGTACCACTACTACCACCAGTACTTGCTGCATACAGCGGCACATTTGTTGAACTTGTATTCCCTGTATTGTTGGCTATTGGCTTATGTGGCCGTGCATCAGCAATCATACTATTTGTATTTAATGCAGTAGCCATTATTGCCTACCAAGAAGGTCTAAATGAAGCCACGCTTAATATACATTTATTATGGGGTGTATTGTTTGCTGTTGTTGCCGTATTCGGCCCAGGCAAACTATCACTCGATCACCTATTACGCAAAAAGTTCTGCTAGCACAATAGCGCCAAAAAAAGCCCGCTGAAGCGGGCTTTTTTATATGACTAAAAATGAAGTTATTATTTGAGACAACAAACCGAAC
Organism: Gammaproteobacteria bacterium; assembly: GCA_020630145.1. GTDB lineage: Bacteria > Pseudomonadota > Gammaproteobacteria > HTCC5015 > HTCC5015 > JAHDBX01. The sequence goes on from JAHDBX010000253.1 coordinate 441, forward strand.
AGAAGTAGACGAGACACGATTTTTGCTTGAGTCTCGTGGCATCCCTATATTTATTGGCAATGAAAATGCCGGCAATATGCTTGGCCCAGTTTTTACCGCGAGGCAATTTGGTTTATGGGTAATACTAGAAGAACATCATGAAGATGCGCAAGCCTTACTCAACAACCCAGAGCATATTGTCAACAAACCTGTTGACGTAGAGTCCTTCTATACAGAATTAGAAAAACATAAACCCCAGACACTAAACAAGATGCTACGATGGTCATGCGGCATTACCATCGCAGTTATTGCACTCATCTACCTGTTTATAGTTTATAGCTAACAACAAGCAGAAGCACCTGCATCATTCGGAATACAACAAGGTTCAGACTGATCAGCCGGCACACCAGCTTCATCCAAAGGTATGCAACACGCAGACGATGAATCGTTCATAACAGAACTTTCGCCTAAAGTATGAAAAGATTCCCATGCTATACCTTGCGGGTCTCTTATCCAGTGTTTATTTGAATTTGCATAACAACAAGCCGCAGCTTCTTCAGAGGAATAGTTAATATTAGCACTATCGAAACGCGTTGTTATTTCCTGCAACTCCAGCTCTTCATCCACCTGCAAACCTAAATGATTAAGACCCTTTGTTTTACCCCGTGTAGAAATAGCAAAATTTACAGCAGGTTCAAGCATATTCCATTTTGCGTAATCTTCTCGTAAGACAGTAGGCGACGCTGAAAATATCGCAGAATAAAAATCTACATTTTCTTGCAAACTATCTACCGAAATATGAATATGTAATTTTTTCACTTTATATCCTCTTAGTTATTAACCACCCAATAAAGCGGGCATAACTTTAAAGACGTAAAAATAAAAAAAAGAGGCATGATTTAATAAAACTTATTTCATCAGCATGATTGACAATGCTTGCCTGGTTTTTTTTCATAATCCACAATAGTACCCTTGCTATTTTGGCTAATGCGGCAACAGCGAAGTACACTAGCATGCAATTTATCTCTACCTCGTAAAATGCGCGACTTAGCAGCCGACAAACTGATTTTTAACTCTTCAGCTACTTCACTATGTTTTTTCCCTTCAATCTCTGCTAACAACAACGCATGCCGATATGTTTCAGGCAAAGCATTAATCATTGGGCGCATACACTTTGATAAGTCCATAAGCATAGCGATATCGTCTTCGCTCTCAAAAAGGCTCATTTTCATTAGACAGTGGTTCGGTAGTTTTTTTCGCGCGGTAATAATCAACGATGCTATTTTTTGTGACGCGATACAACCACGCGGATAGTTTGTCAGGCGCACGCCCTTCCAAAGAAACCTTCGCTAACTTTGCAAACACATCGCTTAATATGTCTTCAGCATCGTCCAAAGTAGCAACTTTAGAACGTGTAAAACTCAACAGCTTTTTGCGATACTCGAACCATGCTGTTTCAACATCTGTCATGTCATATCCAAGAATAAATAGGCAATAGCTTTACAGACGAATAGGCGCATAAAAAGATGCAAAAAAATTTCTACGGTTTCGTTAGGCACGCCAATTCATAATATTGGTTGTTATTGAATTCAAATTCTTTAACAATATGTAAATTTACCTTTCGCGTATGTGCTTCAAATGAGCGCGGATTCATTTTATTAATAAACGTTACCAAGACCGGGTAACGCGCAGACATTTTATGCAAAGCAAAGTGAAATACCTTTTCAAACACACCCTGCCCTCTTACACTCTTATCAACACAAACCGGGCCATACTGATAAGAATTATCAACACTTAATGTATAAGCTTGAAAGTCAACATTAGGCAAATCTTTAATCATAAAAGCAAACATTGGCCACTGCGACCAAAACTGCCAGGATGCTGCCATTGCATAAGCAACAATTCTATTATCTTCCATGGCAACAAACAAACCCTGTTCGTCTTCTATTAATTTACGTAAATGCTCTTGAGTAAAAGCTGTTGTTATAAAACCATCTTTTTTATCATCTTCATGAATTGAATCAACCTGATAACGATAATGTAAGGTCAATATTTCATCCACATGCTCAAGCGTGGCGACTTGTAATTCCACATGCATTGATTTAACTCATATCAATATGCGTTAGCTTAGCTTCAGGAAAGTCAACTTCAAAAGCCTGACCAAAACCTGCAATAAAACGACCGCTTACAGGCTGTAATTTTAACAAATGAAAATCTGGCAACTGCCTGAGCATGGCGACAGTATCGCCGAGTTGCTGTGTCATTTCATCGAGAATCATGTCTTTATCAACTGTTTCTACACTTACACTACATGCAATGGTAGCGCGTGTACTTGCAAACACATTACCAGTTTGCGCATCATGCAACAAAACACTGGCTTTTTTATGCGTAAGCAAATTACCGGTATGTGCTGACAACTCACTCACAAAGACCCAGAGTGTCTGCTGATAATAAATATAAGGTGTAAGACTTGCCTCTGGGTCATTATGTTTATTGAGTGTGGCCAGTGCTAATGTTTTATTGCTATGTAATAGAGCAATAAACTTTTCCCGGTATGCGTTTATATCAAGAGTCATAAAGAGCTACTCTACAGACCTTGCATCACGTCATCTGCGGCATCAACTGTGGCCTGAATATCTGCATCGCTATGCTTGCTAGAAATAAAGCCTGCTTCATACGCTGATGGCGCTAAATAAATACCGCGTTCTAACATGCCATGAAAAAATTGGTTAAATCGCGTCATATTACTTTGCGTAACCTGCTCAAAAGTTTCAACTTTCTTAGCGTCGTTAAAGAAGAAGCCAAACATGCCACCCACTTGAGATGTACTAAAAGCTACACCATGTTTATCAGCCGCTGCTTGCAAACCTGTTAATAGCTTAGCCGCTTTTGCATTTAAGGTTTCATAAAAACCGTCTACGGATAACAACTCTAAGGTTTTCAAACCTGCCGTCATGGCGATAGGATTACCAGATAATGTCCCGGCTTGATAAACCGGC
>JAHDBX010000254.1 GCA_020630145.1 Gammaproteobacteria bacterium
GTATGGTCGCCATTACGCAGAATAAGCCAATTTTGGGCAGCATCACCGCCGATAGTTGCGAAGCCAAGTTTTTCATAAAATATTTTTGAAGCTTGCAGGTCTTTAACTGCCAGGCTTACTGAAAAAGCACCGAGTTGCATATTGGCCTCTTTTATATTTAAGCTATTAATTGTTTAGTCTATATATTTTAAGAATGTTCTATTTCAAAGTACTTAAATTTATTAGCATTAATAAATTGCGCAAGAACTGAGTTTATCGCCGCTGAGGCTGAGTACATGGTTGTTATGAGGCAAAGCCCAAGCAAGGTTAATAATAGAATCTTGCGCTAGTGTATTTTCATCTTCTATTTCGAGTATGCTTTCAGCTAAAAAGCCTAATTGTTCTCTTTGTTCGCTGTTAACCCTTTTTTGTTCATTTATGGATACTGACATACCCCAAAAATCCCAGGGTAATGTTTCTATTTTTAATAAAGCAACAGCATCTCGTAATAAGTTGCAGGCGCAAAACCATTCACCAGATAAGCCAATAAATGACACGCCGCAATGTCTCGAACTTGTTTTACCATTTGCTAAGTCTTGCCACATTTCTGCTGCTGACTTAAAACGCCTACGATCTAATTTATCGATAGGGAAGTTGATATTAAAGTTTGTTCTTGCTTGTTTGCCCATTTGTGGATCAAAGAGTTGCCATTTATCATCTTGATAGTATTCACATAGCCAATGGTCTTCCCAAAAATTATTTGTTAAGTAGTTAACAAAGCCAACACGTAATCTTGCAGGGACCGCTCTGGAGCGGAGTGTGGCGGCAGCAATTAATGAAAAATCATGGCAAGTGCAATATAGATAGTTAGGTAATTCACGTTTTTCCGTTAATGGTCGATCATCACGTGCTAACAGGGTTGATAGTAGCTTTTCAACAGAGCGCAGGTTTTTGTCTGTTTCGGCATATTCGGGTACAGTTATGCCCATACCCTCTGCAGCAGCATGATGAACCATAAAATTCTCAAGGCTATCGGCTAGAGACGTTAAGTCGTCTGGAAGATATTTAAGGGCGTGCTGGTGAGCATCTACTTGACTCCATGCGGAGTGAGATGTGTAGTTCATGTCCATTTCAAAATCCTTTTATAGATGGAAGCTAACAACATGATTATATTACCCGATAATGATGTTTAAGAGTAGAATCTCTTTATATGCAAATAATTGCATATAAAGAGATTCTAGGTTATTTTTCATATACATGCAATAATTTATATATAGATAATTAAGAACAAAACTATGTCGCTAAAACATGCCATTCTCAGTATGCTTACTGATCAGCCTAAAACGGGCTATGATATCGCTAAAGAGTTTTCTTATAGCGTGAAAAATTATTGGCATGCTAGCCATCAACAAATTTATAAAACGCTTGCTGAAATAGAAGAAAAACACTGGGTGAGTTGTCTGTTTGTTGAACAAAGCAGTAAACCATCTAAAAAAGAGTATTTAATTACCGAATCAGGCAAAGAAGAGTTAGTGCGTTGGGTAGTTAAACCCTTAAAGCACGAAACATATAAAAGTACCTTATCGATAAAAATTATATCGATGGGTGCCGTGGGCACGGGTCCTATTTTATTAGAGTTACATGAGTATAAGGATTATATTCATAAGCAAGTTGTCTACCTTGAAGATATAGAAAACACGCACTACCCGAATGCTCCTGAAGAAGTTAAATTGGACTCAGATTATAATCGTGGTAGATATTTTGTATTGCGTAGAGCTTGGCACTGGTGCCAGCAAGAGCTTAACTGGTTAGATGAAACCATAGCATTTCTTGAAACGCGTGACACCGAAAAAAAGAAATAGTACAGGTATAAATTTATAGTTTGAAATAATAGTTATTCAGTCGATCAATAATTTTATATTTAAAACTTTTATATTTTGGGTTTAGCATGTTTCGATAATAATGCCATGCATTTTTTGAATGTCGTTCCATAGTAGATTTTTCTTTGTCATGATAATACTTCCATACGTCATAACTTGTCACACATTCATTCGCTAACCATTTCGGGATATAGTGTTCGGTTAAACGGTCCGCTTCCGTAACAATTTTACTTAAGCCGGTACCTGTTGCAGGGCTAACGCTTTGTAATTCGTCACCGACTACAATCATGCCTGCTTGATAAATATTTTTTAACCTATAAAAGCTAGTAGGAAATACTTGTACCTTACTAATAATTTTATATTCGCCAATATGATCTGATAGCTTAGGGAAATATTTTTCAATAGTCTGCATACTATTTTCCCTAAAAGCACTCACAGAAGGGTTATCTTTTTGCCATTGTGTGAATACATTAACACGCATAGTGTTGTTGCCAATATTAAAGGCGGTTAAGTAATCGACGCCATCACTTTCGTTATAATAATTAAAACCGTTAATATCAAAATTTGTACCATCTGTTTTTTCAATATCAAAGCCAAAACTGAGAGAATGAAGAGACGCTTGATAGCGTCTACGTAAACCAAAAGACTTTAAAAGACTGCCATTACCACCAGAAGCTAAAATAATAAGCTTTGACTTAATAAGTTTGCCTGATGATAATTTAATTTCTTGTGTGCATGTCGATGTTCTAATGTCATCTATCTTATCTACAATAAGCTTAGCTTTAACCGGCAATAATGATCGTAGGTTATTGACCGTATCACTATATCTAAAACCATATTGTTTGCTTGCATCAAAATCAGATGTAATACCTTTTTTAAAAAGCTTTATTGTTCCTACAGGTGTAGGAGATGGCGACAAGTAATCAAATACGCCTAGTGACTTTAATAACCTGGCCTGTTCAGGCTCTACTTTTTCAGCACGAAAAATATCAGGAAAAGGGTCTTTTCTATCAATTAAGGTGCAAGAGATATTCATGCTAGCTAATTTATGAGCGATTATACATCCAGCAAAGCCTGCGCCAACAATACTTATATCTGTATCAATTAAATTTAAGGTCATAAAAGTGTTGCTTATAAGGGTTAGGTTACAAGGTTAACATTACAATACTTTTTCGTAATGAAAATAGAAGTTAATAAAAGTTAACGTTCTTTGCTTAGTTGGTTATAAATTTCCCAATTAAAAATATTTACATTTACAATATCTTTTTTAGGGATAACAATAGTTAAATAGTCCAAGTCAAAGTGGTCATTGTCCCAAAACTCAGAGTAGTCATGGTCAATCTGTAGTTGCAGGTTATCTCTATTGCGGTGTCCACTGTATATTGGCCACAGTTTTATATAGGCGTTAGTATCACCATTGGGCTCCAAAGAGCCAGTAACAAAGCCAATATAAATTTTACGCGTGCTTAGCGTGAATTGTACGGGTTCTGGAAATTTACCCATTTCTAAGGATTGTAAAATGAGCTTACCTAAGTCATCGTCAATCGAT
>JAHDBX010000255.1 GCA_020630145.1 Gammaproteobacteria bacterium
ACTGACTTATTAACATCAAGTGTTTTCCTTATTGGCAATGGTCAAGAGTTCTACTCTAGCCCTGATAAAGCATCAAAACGTGTTTACAATGACATATCCACCGAACAAGTTGAGTCTATAAAAGGGTTACTATTTAAAATTGCTAATATCGACGGCGAAGCAAGCCCGCAACAAACTGAGTTTATTAATAAAGTTATTAAGAGTTTACCAAATATTAAAACTTCAAAATGGTAAGCAGCCTAGATAAAGAAAAATAAGACTATTGACTTAACTACCTAAAAGCTTCCTATTTACGCATTTAAATAAGCAATAAAATAATCCAAGGCAATACACACAAACACCACCATACCCACATAATGATTATTTAAAAATGCTGCAAAGCATTTAGCGGGTTCACGTTCACGAATTAAAAAGTACTGATAAACCATTAAGCCCGCAGCAACAATAATACCAAGCCAATAAATCCAGCCTAGCTCAGCACGTTGGCCTACAAAGTATAGGCCACACAAAACCATTAACTGCAAAAACATCGTCGCTATTACATCAAGCTCACCAAATAAGATGGCGGTTGACTTAAGACCAATTTTTACATCATCCGCTCTATCCACCATGGCATACATCGTGTCGTAGGCAACTGGCCATGTGAGCGCAATAACAAAAACCAACCATGCCAAGGTTGGCACTTCACCCGTTTGCGCCGCAAAGGCCATGGGCACCGCCATAGCAAATGCCGCGCCTAGGAATACTTGTGGAATAAAAGTAAAGCGTTTAGTAAAAGGGTATAAAGCAGCCAAGCTAACAGCAATAAAAGATAGCTTTATCGTTAGGGCATTCATTGTCAACACTAATAAAAATGCTAAAAAAGCCAACACAAGCGCAACCAGTAGCGCTTCTTTAGGGCTAACTGTACCTTGAGCCAAAGGCCTATCTTTCGTGCGCTGCACATGTGCGTCAAAATCACGATCAGCATAATCATTAATAGCACAGCCTGCACTACGCATTAATACAGTACCTAGTATGAACACGATCAGTACTGACCAGCTTGGGAAACCACCCGCAGCTAACCATAGCGCCCAGAGGGTTGGCCAAAGCAATAAAAATATACCGATAGGCTTATTCAATCGCGTCAATAAGGAATATTGATAAAACTGCTCTCTAATTCTGATAGTCTTATCATCTTGCCAAGCTACATCAAAAGTGACATTTGGCGACAACCATTTGTATAAAAATGAATTTTTTTGCATAGTTGTATTCTAACAAATACATATAACATTTATCGAACAGACAATCATCATTTAGGATATTTATGAACAATCATTACGACGTATTAGTTTTAGGTGGCGGCAGCGGTGGTATTGCCGCAGGTAATAGAGCAGCTCAGTATGGTAAAAAAGTAGCCGTTATTGAAGCTAAAGTCGTCGGCGGCACATGCGTAAATGTCGGCTGTGTACCTAAAAAAGTGATGTGGTTTGCTTCAGGTATGGCGCATGCCTTGCACGATGCTAAAGATTACGGTTTTGATGTAAGCGTAGGCGATTTAAACTGGAAGCACTTGGTAGATAACCGCGAAGCCTATATCAAACGTATACACGGCTCTTACCAACGCGGTTTTGAGAGCAATAAAGTGACGTTTATAGAAGGCTATGGCGAGTTTGTTGATAAAAATAGTATTAAAGTGAATGACACGGTCTATACCGCTGATACGATTTATATAGCAACTGGGGCTTACCCAACCGTACCAAACCTGCCCGGTGCTGAGTTAGGCATTACATCAGATGGCTTTTTTGCCTTAGAAGAGCAACCCAAGAGTATTGTCATTGTTGGCGCTGGCTATATAGCCGTTGAGCTTGCCGGCTTACTAGCCGGTTTGGGCACAGACGTAACACTACTGCTACGCAAAGAACATGTGCTGCGTAACTTTGATGAAATGTTGCATACCAAGCTCACACAAGCACTCATCGACGAAGGTGTGAAGATTGTGAACCATAGTAATATTCAATCTGTTGAAAAACACGATGGTGGCTTGTTAATGAAAACAGATAAAGGTGATGAGCTACAGGCTGAGCAATTACTGTGGGCAATTGGTCGCGCACCTGCTACCAACTTTAATCTAGACGCTGCAGGTATTAAGCTAAACGATAGAGGCTTTATTCCAGTTGATAAATTCCAAAACACGGCTACAGATAATATTTATGCCATGGGTGATGTCTGCGGCACGGCAGCACTTACACCGGTTGCTATTGCACAAGGCCGACGTTTATCTGATCGTTTATTCAATAATATGCCTGACCGCTTTTTGGACGACAGCCTTATACCTACCGTTGTCTTTAGCCACCCACCTATTGGCACTATTGGTTTAAGCGAGCATGAAGCCAAAGCACAATATGGCGATAGTGTAAAAAGCTATACATCCAGTTTCACGCCTATGTCACATGCTTTTACCGAAAAGAAAGTGCCGGCATCCGCTAAATTGGTCGTCGCTGGCGATGATGAAAAAGTCGTTGGTTTGCATTGCATTGGCCCCGGCGCAGATGAGTTAACACAGGGCTTTGCTGTAGCTATGCATATGGGTGCAACCAAAAAAGACTTCGACGATACGGTCGCTATACACCCTACATTTGCAGAAGAACTCGTTACATTACGCTAACAAGACATATTGCTTTGTCATAGCTAAGAACATAGCGCTTTATAGATTGATAAATTCTTATAAGGCGCTATGATTATCTCATTGTATTCTGTATATATTATGGAGACACAAGATGAGTAAATCTTGCCAAAGCTGCGCCATGCCACTTAAACGCGACCCTGAAGGTGGCGGTACCAATACCGACGGAAGCAAAAGTACCGATTACTGTAGCCTTTGCTATAAAGACGGTAAATTCTTACAACCCGATTTCACCGTTAAAGATATGCAAGACTTCTGCATTGAGAAAATGCGTGAGTGTGGCGTACCCAAGTTTTTAGGTTGGTTATTCACACGTGGTCTACCTAAATTAAAACGCTGGTCTACTCCCGCATAGAACCTAGCAAACTAAAGACCTGACATAAGCATGAAAATTAGAGCAGCGAAACCCACAGACTTGTCAGAGTGGGCTGGCTTACGCCAGCATTTATGGCCTGACTCAGGGTCACATATAAAAGAGCTGCAAGAATATTTTAATGGTGAGTCTATTGATATTACAGAAGCTTTTGTTTTAGAAGCACCAGAAAACAATATTATCGGCTTTATAGAAATTAATATTCGTAACTTTGCTGAGGGTAGTCGCAAAGCACAAGTGCCTTATATAGAAGCCTGGTATATTGCTGATGATTACCAAGGTTATGGCTATGGCCAGCAACTAATGGTAACAGCCGAACAATGGGCCATCGAACGAGGCTTTACCGAATTAGCAAGCGATACA
>JAHDBX010000256.1 GCA_020630145.1 Gammaproteobacteria bacterium
GATTCAATATGTGTAACTATCACTATAAAAGCACCATGGCGGCCACATCGGTGGCAACTAGAAATAGATATGGTAGACGATGGTGTAACGTGGTTTTCTGATCAAAACTCTATAGCATTTACAAGTGAAATATCAACCTTACCGTTTTTGAAGTAATAATAAGAATATGAATAAGCAAACTCCTTTCTACGTACAATTAAGCGATGAAATAAAAAAACTGGGCGGCATACATAATGCTCATTTACACCTCGATAGGGCGGGTATTATTGGTGACCACTATTTTCCAAAGGGGGAACACCAAATTATTGCGCGTTCAGATATATCTTTGCATCATAAACATTATTTAATTAATGCTATTCATCAGGGTTTGGCATATACAGAAGCTGATTTAAAAAGACGCGTTAATGACTGTCTAGATGTCATGGTAGCTTGTAATACTCGACAAGCTGATACACTCGTCGATGTAACGGCTGACTGTGTTGGCTTAACAGCTTTGCATACTCTGCAAGATATTCAAGAAGCACGACGTCATGAAATAGATTTACGTTTAGGTGCTTATTCTCCTTTAGGTTTTAGTGATAATGAGCCTGAACGTTGGGAAATATTTGAGCAGGGTGCGGAACAAGCAGATTTTATTGCTGCTTTGCCTGAGGCTGATGATGTTGATGATTACCCGGATAATATTGGTTATGAAGAACATTGCTTGCGAACATTACATTTGGCAAAAAGGCTTGGCAAAGTATTACATGTTCATACCGATCAACGTAACGAGCCGAACGAAGCCGGTACAGAGCGCTTATTAGATGTTGTTGAACAGCACGGCACCTTGGTTTTAGGCAGTGATGAACCTGCAATTTGGACAGTGCATATGATCTCGCCATCGACTTATGATGAGGCGCGTTTTGAAAAATTAACCCAGCGCTTATTGGATAATAATGTGGGGGTTATCTGTTGTCCATCGGCTGCTATTGGTATGCGCCAATTACGACCGTTGATGACACCAAACTATAATTCAATTCCTCGTGTGCTAGAACTACTTGCCGCAGGTGTACATGTGAAATTAGCGTCTGACAATATTGCTGATATGTGTTCGCCTTCTACAACAGCTGATTTAGTAGATGAAGTATTTATATTATCTGCTGCTATACGTTTTTATCATATTGGTATTTTAGCGAAATTAGCCGTTGGGCTTAAACTGGATGAAGCAGACCGTCAACTGATTGCAGATCACCTAGAGAAAAATAAGCAAGAAATTCATAAGGTATTGGTGAGCACAGGCCATAAAGTAGATGCTCAGTAAGTTAGCAATAGCCTTACGCCGAGTCTTTTTAAAGCAGTCCATAAGTGTCGTAGAGGCAGGCGTTAAAGAAGCCGGGGCTTTTACTATTCATCAACATGGTTTTATATTTAACCCTTTAGATAAAGCTTTTGTCGATGAGCCATACCCTATTTTTTCCTATTTACGTCAGCAAGAGCCTTTACATAGAAGTTTAAGTGGAGCCTGGGTTTTATCGCGTTATAGCGACGTGAAAGATGCACTCGTTGATACGAGAATGAGTAATTCACCTTCGGCTTACGCTCTGGTTAATAAACGCAACCATGAAAAATATGTTTGTGCGCAGGTTGCTAACAATATTTTACCCTTTATAGACCCTCCCGCACATACATCGCAGCGTCAAGCCGTTAACCGAGCTTTTCATCAATGCTTACGTAATAAAACCTTGGATTACCCATTAATTGCACGAGAGATATTAAAAAGTATCATGCGTGAAAAACCTAATGGTTTTGACTTGCTAGCAGATTTCGCGACGCCATACTCTTTACGTGTTTTTACGTGTTTACTAGGCATTGATAGCTCGCATGAAAAAGCATTGGAGGGATGGAGTGAAAGCTTTTTCTATTTGTTTACGATGATCCCATCAGAAAAAATACGCATAAAACTAGATGAGGATTTGCTAGCTTTTCGTGCTTTCTTAAACGCGGAGCTTGATAAGAAAGCAAAGGAGCCAGTAAAAGGAAATGATTTGTTATCTACAATGCTGGATGTTCAGCAGGATGACAAAGGTCTGAACAGAGATCAGATTATTGATAATTGTATGTTGCTGTTTGCAGACGGTATAGAGAATGTTGATAAGGCGATTACTGCAGCCGTTGCTTTGCTATGCCAGCACCCAGAACAGTTTGAAACACTTAAACGCCAACCCGAGTTATTGCCTTCAGCAGTTGACGAATGTTTGCGTTATGAGTCACCTGCGCAATTTGTTGCACGAGTAGCCGCTGAAGATATTCACTTATACCAAAAGACAATTAAAAAAAATGATGCGGTCTTACTATTGCTGGCATCGGCGAATCATGATGAGCAGCAGTTCGAACAAGCCGATCGCTTTAATATAGAACGTACTGAAAATGCGCATTTAAGTTTTGGTAAAAGCCGTCATATATGTATAGGTGCAGCTTTAGTTAAGCAAGAGATGGAAGCGGCATTAAGTGTGCTTTTTGAGCTTATGCCTGACATAGCTTTACAGGATGAAAGTTTAGAGTGGCAGGAACGTTTGGGGCATCGCTGGTTAAGACGCTTAAATATACAATATTAATAAAACTTTGCTAGAATAAGTTTACATTTTACTTTAAAGATCTAATTATGAAAATCACATCCGGTACAGTCGTTAACTTTCATTATCGTTTATCTAATGGTGAGCAAGAGTTAGAAAATTCACATGGTGGTGACCCTATGGCTTATTTACATGGGCATAATAATATTATTCCAGGTTTAGAAGCCGAGATGTCGGGCAAGGAGGTGGGTGATGCCTTCACTGTTACAATACAAGCTGAGCAAGCGTATGGTTTACGTAGAGACGATGCAGTGCAGCGAGTACCCATTAAGCATTTGCATAATAGTGCCAAACTAAAAAATAAACTAAAGCCCGGTATGTTGGTGCATATCAATACAAACGATGGTGCTAAGCAAGCTACTGTTGTTAAAGCGGGGCGTTTTAATGTTGATGTGGACACCAATCACCCTTTAGCAGGCATTGCCTTAACGTTTGAAGTTAAAGTAGAAGCAGTACGTGAGGCCACGGCTGAAGAAGTATCGCATGGGCATGCGCATGGTGTTGGCGGTCATCATCACTAGCTTACACGACATCTTTTTTTCTCAAGCGCCGTTATCACCTTACTCGTATCGGTTATTTATAAAACATAAATTTCCTCAATTGCGTGCAGCGATGCCTAGCCTGATAAAAACCCCTGAGCGTGTAAATTTTTATTTATACATGAGTCACACCGAATGACAAAAAAGTTCGATGTTATTATTATTGGTGCGGGTGCTGCAGGTTTGTTTTGTGCTATTCAGGCAGGCAAGCGTGGCAAAGCCGTACTGCTGCTTG
>JAHDBX010000257.1:0-789 GCA_020630145.1 Gammaproteobacteria bacterium
CGTGGCCTACGCCTTGGACACCGCATTACCGACCTAGCCTATAAAAAACAAACCTAAAAAGGAGTAAGACGTGCCAATTACCCCCGAGATTTTACTTATGTTATCTCTGCTCGGGCTAACCATTTTTATCTTTGCCTCAGAAATTGTTCGTATTGATATTGGCGCATTACTTATTTTAGTGCTTCTAGGCCTGAGTGGCCTTATTCCAGGTTTACAAAAAATTGTTCCCGATGATTTAATTTTTAGTGGCTTTTCCAGTAACGCCGTTATCGCTATTATGGCCGTTATGGTATTAGGCGCAGGTATGGATAAAACCGGCATACTAGGCAGTGTTGCTAAATATATTAGCCGTAAAGGCAAAACCGAACGGCGTTTAACGGTTTTAACCAGTGCTGCAGTGGGTGTTATTTCAAGCGCTATGCAAAATACGGGCGCAGCTGCCTTGTTTATTCCAGTTGTTAGCCGCATCGCTTCTCGCACAGGTATGCCCATACGCCGTTTGCTCATGCCGATGGGCTGTTGTGCCATCACTGGCGGTACACTCACACTGGTTGGTTCTAGCCCACTCATACTGTTAAATGATTTATTGCCGGAAGGCATGGAAAAATTTTCACTATTTTCGGTTACGCCTATTGGTGCGGCTTTACTCATCGCCAGCATTACGTACTTTGTGATATTTGGTCGCTTTGTTTTACCGCGAAAAGAAGAAAAGAAAAGCAAACACTTAAGTGCTGCCAGCTACTTTAATAAAGTATATGGCTTAAATTCACATATTTATGAAATTGATAT
>JAHDBX010000257.1:799-3383 GCA_020630145.1 Gammaproteobacteria bacterium
ACTGACAAATAGTGCACTCATCGGAAAAAGTGTTGAACATATTGAACGTGTATTCGGTATTCGTATTGTTGCGGCGCAAGTTGGTAATGAAAACCGCATTGCGCCGGCACGAGAGGTGCTATTAGAGGCAAACAAGTCTATTGCTATTATTGGTGCCAATAATGCCATTACACAATTACAAGAAGACGAACATATTGTTATACATGAAAACACGCGTCGTTTTGCTGATCAGTTAAGCCCTCTTACAGCGGGTATGGCCGAAGTAGTTATTCCACCCAATGCGGAAATTATTGGTAAAACACCGGCTGAATTAGTGATGCGTTCAAGTTACGGCTTAACTGTACTCAGCATACGTCGCGGTGAGAAAAACATCTTTGATGATATTCGTGCGACAGTATTACAAGCGGGTGATACCTTGGTATGTCATACCACATGGAGCCAACTGGCTCGTTTGCTTAGTAATCGTGACTTCGTTGTTATTACACGTAACTTCCCACACGAACAACAACGTCCGCACAAATTAAAACAAGCTACAGCCTGTCTTACGCTTGCCTTTACCTTGGTTTTCTTTGCTGACATTCCCCTATCGCTATCCTTAATGGTAGGTGCTTTGGGTATGATTTTAACGGGCGTTATGCGTATAGATGAGGCCTATGAAGCCATTAGCTGGAAGACTATTTTCTTGCTGGCAAGTCTTATACCCCTTGGCATTGCTATGCAAAGTACGGGTACAGCAGCGTGGATTGCACACCATATTTTAGTCAGCTTTTCTAACGTACCTGAAATTGTGCTACAAATTGCCATTGCACTAACAACAATATTCTTTTCGTTAACCATGACGAATATTGGTGCCACCATTATCGCTGTACCGTTAGCTGTGACGATTGCACAAACAAGTGGTTACTCACCACAGTTGTTTGCCTTGTTAGCAGCCTTATCAGCATCTAATGCTTTTATTTTACCTACTCACCAAGTTAGCGCTTTAATTATGGGTCCCGGTAATTATACTGTTCGTGACTTTATACGTGCAGGCAGCGGCTTAACCTTAGTGTTAATTGTGGTGCTAATTACCGCTCTTAATATTATTTACTAATTTATTTTTATTTAAGCGACTATTTTATGCCGTCATTACCGCCTTGCCCTGCCTGCCAATCTATTTACAGTTATGATGATGGCAACATGTTTGTTTGTCCCGAGTGCGCGCATGAATGGTCAAAAGACGCTGACAATAACACGAGTGATGAAAAAATAATAAGCGATGCAAACGGCAATGCTCTACGTGATGGTGATACTGTCAGTGTTATTAAAGACCTAAAAGTTAAAGGTTCATCATCGGTAGTTAAAGTGGGCACTAAAGTGAAAAATATACGCCTAGTTGAGGGCGACCATGACATTGACTGCAAGATTTCGGGTATAGGGCCAATGAAGCTAAAATCCATTTTTGTTAAAAAAGTATAACTGTTTTTATATTTATGCTTGCTTTTACAAATAAAGCGTCTATAGTTGCCGCCATGATTATATGTATGTTTAAACCCGTAGTACGAGCAATCGCCTGGCTTACAGCCAGCAGCGGTTTTTTGTGCGTGGAGTTTAATGCTTAAATAGTCATTAAATAAAATTCCAAAAAGCCGCTGATTCGTAAGAACAGCGGCTTTTTTTTCGTTGTTTTTTCTGTACACAGCCATGACATAGATGAGAATACAATGAAAGTTTTACTCGCTTATATAAGCGTTATATTAATTTGGAGTACCACCCCACTAGGCATTACGTTTAGTGTTGTCGATGGCGACGTGTTATTCCCATTAATTATGCGCACGTTTATTGGCCTATTATTAAGTACATTTTTTTTAGCCTTTGTTAAACAACGTATTACGTTCAGTAAAGATGCGGTAGCTACGTATTCAGCATCCATGCTAGGTGTTTGTGGTGCAATGCTTATTACGTATTGGTCGGCACAATATATTTCATCAGGCCTTATTTCTGTTATATACGGTTTATCACCTATTATTGCGGGTGTTTTTGCTATACCTGTTTTAAAAGAACCTTTTTTCTCGAGGCAAAAGTTATTCGGTATTGCCTGTGCAATTATAGGCTTGGCGATTATTTTTGTTGATGAACTATATGTCGACGGTCAAGGTTGGAAAGGTATTATAGGTATTGTAGTTGCGGTGTTACTTTATGGCTTAAGCACGGTATTAATAAAACGCTTTAATAGCCAAGTTTCGGCTGTGTCTATTAATGCAGGTTCATTATTATTCTCTATGCCAATATTTGCTATGTTGTGGTTTAGCAGTGGCAATAGTATACCTTCGACGCCATCTACAACTGTAATTTATAGCATCTTGTATTTAGGGGTATTTGGTTCATTTCTAGGTTTTGTTTTATATTTTTATATATTAAAGAACTTGCCAGCAACGAGTGTTATGTTGATACCGTTGATCACACCCGTACTAGCATTAATTTTAGGCAATGTGGTTAAAGGTGAAGTTATTTCCAGCAACACTGTTATCGGTACTTTTTTAGTTTTATCTGGTTTAATGATTTATCAGTTTACTCGAATTAACGTTCAAGCTATAAAACGGTT
>JAHDBX010000258.1 GCA_020630145.1 Gammaproteobacteria bacterium
TGAGTTGTTCGATAATGCCAACTTCATTAAAAAAAGCAAAAAAAAAGCGACTCTTTATCCACGAATAATCTTGGTCTCCAATGGCCATCTTGGCGTTTTAGCGGTAGCGGGGCCGTAGCCGAGCCTGCCTAGCATTTGTATTGTATGCCCCGGCTTAGCCAGTAGCTTATGCGCCTGTTGATAATGTTCGACCATTTCTGGGTATTCCTGTAAAGCTTGACTAACAGGGTGTAGTGATAAACCTAGGCCTGTTGTTGCTAAATTAAGTCTTACCCACTTGCGGCCTACGGTTATTTGTTCTTCACGCGTATTATCTGCGCTGCTAATAAGGGCGTAAGCGTGGGTTGAGTTTAACATTTCTTTGTAACTTTTAGCGCCTTCTTTAAAAGAGGTGGAGTTTATATCCGCTAAGGCTTCGCGGTTTACTATGCCGAGTAGCTGCATGCTTTCAAAGAAAGGCCCGCTTAAGTCAATACCGTCGGGTTTGGCGTTGACTTCAGCTTTGCCAATGCGCATTAGGTCGACACTTTCTTGTAGGGTTCTTGGTGTATACATTTCAACTTGCCAGGCAGCAAAGGTTAATTCTTTAATCGCAGCGACTTTATCTTTATCGGTAATAATGTCAGCGTAGGCGGAGAGTGTTTCTGCGCTTGCTGTATTGATTGCACGGTTTTCAAACGGTTCTTTGCATGAACGACGTTGCATAACGTGTTTAAACAAAGGGTCTGCTTGCAGGCCTGTTTGGGCAAATGTTGCTATGGCAACCGGCCCGTTTTCTGCCTCTGTACCTTCTGGAAACAGGTCAAATTCAATCTTATAGCCAATATTGCTTGCTGCGATGCTCATTAACTCTAAAAAACAGCCCATGCCAATAGTCAGTTGCCTGTCGAAAGGGTCTGTGTGGGGTAGGTTGAGTTTTTTGTCTCTATAGATAACCACTTTACCTTGCTCGGATAGGTCTACTTGCCAGGGCTGGCGGTTATGTGGGTTAGGGGCGAGTAAGGCATAAGATAATGCCCATTGGCGAGGGTCTTCATAGTTACCGGCTACATCCCATGGCGCTAGGGCTTTTTTAGGTGTTCTGCTTGATAGAAAGATACCGGCGCCCGTTGCGGCTGCAATGGTGCCGCCGCCCATAATTTTTAAAAAGTTACGCTTATTCATATTTGCCACCTAGTTAGTTCGATATCGTACATTATAGTGCGATATCGAACTAAATCAAGTGAGGAGTGTAAAAAATAATGGCTGTGATAAAAATACTATGCAGCCATGTTAATATGTTGAGATATATTAATAAGGATGGAGCGGTTATGAGTGCCGTAATTCATGCAGAAATAAGCTTATTTGAGCAGTACAGCCAAGTAAGGCAACAAAGTGAGTCTATAGCTGCGCCGCTAAAGCCTGAAGATACGGTGCCGCAGTCTATGCCTGATGCGAGCCCAATTAAGTGGCATTTAGCCCACACGACGTGGTTTTACGAAACCTTTATATTAAGGGCACAAGCTAACTACACAGAGTTTCATCCCGATTTTCAGTACTTATTTAACTCTTATTACAATGGTGTCGGCGAACAGTACACACGTGCTAATCGTGGTTTGGTTACCCGCCCTGACTTACAGCAGGTTATGCAGTATCGCCAACATGTCGATATGGCTATGCAAAAGTTGCTTGAGTCTAGCCAAGATGAGGGTATACAAACCTTGCTTGTATTGGGTATGAATCATGAACAACAGCATCAAGAGTTAATGCTGACCGATCTTAAGCACTTACTCTCTCACAACCCTTTACATCCAAGCTATGTTGCAGAAAAACCTTATGCGACGAATAGAATGCTGGTTGAAAAAAGGTGGTTGCCAATAGAAGGTGGTTTGCTGGATATTGGTAATAATGGTGATACTGAGTTTATTTTTGATAACGAAGGTCCGCTGCATAAGCATTACTTATCTGACTTTGAAATAGCATCGCACTGTGTAAGTAATGCGGAGTATCTGGAATTTATCCGCGCGGGCGGCTATCAAAACCCGACATATTGGTTGTCAGACGGCTGGGCTTTTATTAGCGAAAATCATATTACAGCGCCTATGTACTGGCAAATGAATGAGACAGGCGAGTGGTGTTACTACACACTGAATGGTTTACAAAAGTTAGACTTGCAAGCCCCCGTTACGCATATCAGTTATTACGAGGCTGATGCTTTTGCTACGTTTAAAGCTGCTCGTCTTCCTACTGAGCAAGAGTGGGAGGTGGCATGCAGGCAAATGCATATGCAATCAAAAGTCATAGGAACAAACTTTGCTGAGTCCGGTCAATATAAGCCTGTTGATACAAATAGCCCTAACAACTTTTTAGGTAATGTATGGCAATGGACGCAAAGTAGCTACAGTGCTTACCCCGGTTTTAAAGCTTGGGAAGG
Source organism: Gammaproteobacteria bacterium (assembly GCA_020630145.1). Classification (GTDB taxonomy): domain Bacteria; phylum Pseudomonadota; class Gammaproteobacteria; order HTCC5015; family HTCC5015; genus JAHDBX01. The sequence goes on from JAHDBX010000258.1 coordinate 2,414, forward strand.
CACCGTTGGCGAATATAATGGCAAGTTTATGTCTGGGCAAATGGTGCTCCGTGGAGGCTCATGTGCAACATCGGCGAGCCATATACGCAGTAGTTACCGTAATTTTTTCCCACCGTCTGCTCGTTGGCAGTTTAGTGGTATACGTTTGGTAAAATAGTACTGTCTATTAGACTAATAGCTTAAAATTAAGCTGTAATTTGTCTGTAAATATCACTATCATTGCCGATTTATAATAATAATGACAATTAAAGGCTCATCTTTTGTTTAAATACCCCGCAGATCGTTTTCCTGTTGCAGCTATTCTTGCATTAAGTGTATTGGATTTTTCTCTGTACTTTTTTGTTGATCATATTGGCGTACTCGTTGCATTTTGGTTACTGATGATTTTTCCTAAAGGCAATATTTGTGCTTGGAACCACCATCACCAACATACGCCTACCTTCCGTATAAAAGCGCTAAACCGCATACTGGAATTTTTCTATGCTTTGCATACAGGTGTAACAACGAATTTATGGCTATTGCACCATGTGTTAGGCCACCACCATAATTACCTTGACCAAAGTAAAGACGAAAGCCGCTGGCGTCGTCGCTCGGGTAAAGTGATGGGTGAAGTAGAGTACAGTATTAATGTGGCAGCAACGGCATATTATCGTGGCTATCAAGTGGGTAAACGTTACCCTAAATTACAAGCAAATTTTGTACTATACGGTTTGCTCACATTGAGTATTGTTGTTGGTTTGGTATGGTACAAACCATTGCCGGCTTTATTCTTATTTGTGCTTCCTATGATTAGCAGTTTATTAATTACAGCGTGGGTAACCTACGATCACCATTCAGAGTTGGAAACGGATAATTTATTTGAAGCATCGCGCAATAACTTAAATAAGGTATTTAATTTTATTACGGGAAATTTAGGTTATCACACCGCGCATCATTACAAGCAAGGCGTGC
>JAHDBX010000259.1 GCA_020630145.1 Gammaproteobacteria bacterium
ATTACCGTCAGAGTCCATGCCATATTTTGTGCTGTTAGAGAGTATGTTCCATATTATCTGGTAAAGTTGAGATGAGTCTATAAGGACATTTGCACTATTAGTGATGTTAATATTAACGTTGTTTTTGGGTATAGATTCTTGTTCAATAAACTCGTCAATAAGCACAGTAAACCAACTTCCCAAGTCTATATTCTCTGGTATTAAATGCTCTTTTTTAGAGAGTTGCATAACGTTTTCTATAATACGGTTAACGCGGTTGGACTGTTTGTTAATGATTTCAAGCATACGTTTATTTTCAGTATTTAGCTGTTCATCTTCATCCATTAATTGTGCGGCATGTTGAATGGCTGAAAGAGGGTTGCGAATTTCATGTGCAATACTACCCGCTAAGCGCCCTAAAGAAGCTTGTTTTAATGATTGAAATTCTTCTGTATAGGCTGAAGAGTCTTCTATAAAAATTAATGTTCCTGATTGCCCTTGCTGGCCGATACTAACAAAGAAAGGTTGTAGCTCAAGTGGGCTGCCGGGTTCTTTTATACGAGCTGGCTTGTTTTTATCTTCTTGCCAGATAATTAGACGTATGTGTAGTTGTTCGGAGATACTTTGCAAGGTTAGACCTATTAGACTTTCTTGCTCACCTAGCATTTTATTTGCAGCTTGATTATGTAGAACAATTTTGTTTTGTTGGTCAATAACGATGGCACCGTTTTTCATTTTGTCAATAATGTACTCGTTAAGCTGAGTCAGGTTTTCAATGTCAATGGACCGTTGTAGAGCTAGCTTTTCAGACTCGCTTGCACGTTTGTTTATAAGTATAGAGAGCCCAGCTGTTGCAAAAATAGCGAGCGCTAATGTAATGCCTTGTACATAATCAGGTGTGAAGTTTTGGTTTACGCTGCCAAAATATTCTTGCACTAGCATTCCTAGTGAGCTTGCAACAGCTGTGATAAAACAAAAACGGCCACTGACTAGCAAGCCAGCACTAGCAATAGTGACTAATAATATGATGCTGAGGTCACTGCCAATACCTCCACTTGCATGAATAATGACAATCGCAAAAGCAATATCTAAACAGAGTAAAATGGGGATTAGAAATGCTTGTTGTGTACTAATAAACTTTACAAAAAATAGGCTTAACAAACCTAAAAGAATATACTCAGATGAGGCGACAATAAATATACCGGGGTATATATTACCAATGACAACATTAAAATTTGCGTAATATAAGCTCAGTAACAGGGTGCCGAGTAATAGTCGATATAAGCTTAAAAGGCGCAAGCCATACTGTAATGACCGTTTACCTAAATCTTGTTGTTTAGGGTTGGTTAGATACGGGTCGCTTAATTCAGGCATCGTTTATTACTTGTTTTCTTTTAGCCAAGCATCGAGGTGTTGGTTCTTACAAAAGCTTTTTTCAGCGTGATGTACCGCTTCGCTTGCTGGTACATGTGTTTGACAATACTCGCAGGGCAACATAGATTCTTGAGGTTTGGTTCTAGTTTTACTGTTAGAGCTAATTAACTGCTGTAGGCTCTTTTTAAGGATAAAAAAAACTAAGGCAATGGCGACTAAAATAATAATAAAACGCATACTGTATAGTTATAATGATGAATCTTGCCGTCATTATAGGCTATTTTTTGCCATTTCTGTTCGTATAGTGGACAATATAGCGTATTAAATTTTAAATGAAGTAGAGATGTTAAACCAACAATTACCGACAAGTGAAAAGGGCAGTGTACGTATTGCATTGATGCAATGTAATCCCGTCGTGGGCGCTATTGGTCAAAACACAGCCATGGTTAAATCAATGGCGGAAAATTGCTATGCGCATTCGCAAGCTGATATTCTTGTTTTTCCAGAACTGACGATTACCGCTTATCCACCTGAAGATTTGCTTTACCGAGAAGGTTTTGTTGAAGCGGCTGAGTTAGCGCTTGATGACTTGGTCGAAGTTAGCCATAAAACGCGCATTATTGTGGGTTTACCTATTCGACAAAATAACAAACTTTATAATGCAGCTTGTTATTTATGGCAGGGTAAAAAAGTCTTTTATAAGAAAAGAGAGTTACCTAACTATGGCGTGTTTGATGAAAAGCGCTATTTCACAGCGGGTGATGATGCATTAATTATTGAATGTCATGGCCGAGACCTGGGTATTTCTATTTGTGAAGATATTTGGTTTAGTGCAGCAATGGAAAAAGCCGCATCATTAGGTGCTGAAGCCATGATAAATATCAATGCTTCACCTTTTCATATGCAAAAGGCCGATTTGCGTTTGCAGACTCTGCAGCAGCGTATTAGTGAAAATCCCATGCCTATATTCTATGTTAACCAGGTTGGCGGTCAAGATGAACTCGTGTTTGATGGTAATAGTGTTGTACTAGATGCGAAACAGAATATTATTGCCGAAGCTGCGAGTTGTCGTGAATCTATGTTGATCGTTGATTGGTTGTCAGATAATAGTGTTAAACAAGTTTCAGTAATAGAGCCGCAACATGACATATTAGAAAAAACCTATAACGCGCTGGTGTTAGGCGTGAAAGATTATGTGCAAAAAAATGGTTTCGCAGGTGTATTAATTGGTTTGTCTGGTGGTATTGACTCAGCCTTGACCTTGGCTTTGGCCGCTGATGCTTTAGGCGGAGAAAATGTTGACGCAGTGATGATGCCGTCGGAATATACTTCACAGATTAGCTTGGATGATGCTGCTGAAATTGCAGAAAATTTCTCGGTTAATTATGACATTATTTCTATTGCGCCTATGCGCGATGCTTTTACAAGTAGTTTGTCACCTTTGTTTGCTGGTTTGCCAGAAGATACGACAGAAGAAAATATTCAGGCGCGCATTCGTGGTGTGTTATTGATGGCCATATCCAATAAGAAGCAGCGTCTTGTTTTAGCAACAGGCAATAAGAGCGAAATGGCTGTAGGGTATGCGACTTTATATGGCGACATGTGTGGTGGTTTTGCGCCACTAAAAGACGTGAGTAAAATTTTGGTTTATAAGCTTTCAGAATGGCGTAATCAGTTTGCGGCAAGTGAGGCGATACCACGTAGAATCCCTGAACGAATTATCACACGTGCACCTTCAGCAGAATTAAAACCGGATCAAACTGATCAAGATAGTTTGCCGCCGTATGAAATTTTAGATGCTATTTTAGAAAAATACTTAGAAGAAAATTTGTCGGTGACTAGAATAGCTGAGCAAGGTTTTGATTTACAAACTGTTAAAGATATCGTTAGGCGCGTTGATTTAAATGAATACAAACGTCGCCAAGCTGCGCCAGGGGTGAAAATAACAAAGCAAGCCTTTGGCCGCGAAAGGCGTTACCCAATTACTTCAGGCT